>NZ_JAAGPG010000280.1:0-10901 GCF_017104665.1 Burkholderia sp. Se-20378
CGTTGCGTGCCGCCGCGCAGCGGCCGTTGCCGGCCGGAAGATGGGTGTCCGCCGCCTGTCACACTCGCGACGACCTGCTGCTGGCCGCGCGCGCCGGCGCGGATTTCGTCACGCTGTCGCCCGTGTTGCCGACGCTCAGCCATCCCGGCGCGCCGACGCTCGGCTGGACACAGTTCGGCGCGCTGGCTGCCGAAGCCGCAATGCCCGTCTTCGCGCTCGGCGGCATGACGCGCACGCACCTCGACGAGGCACGCCGCCACGGCGCCTACGGCATCGCGGGCATTCGCGGGTTCTGGTAGTTCGGGGATTTCCTGCGGGGCAGCCGGGCGCAGATGCGCCCGGCCTCTCAGATTCTTTTACTGGCTCACGTCGTCATGCGTTCAGGTTCGGACGCATTCCGCGCCACATGCCGTCGTCGATGCGACGCGCATCGTGCGTGAGCGCATACCGGTTGACGTCACCCGTCAGCCACGCGACGAGCGCATACGGCGGCAACACCCCTTCATCGACCCGGTCGCGCGCACGCGCGGGCGTCTCGAACACGACCCGCCCTCTCGGTGCGTCGAACGGCACCGCCTCGGGTGACAGGTTCAACGCGATGGTCAGCGTTTCGTCGTCGGCGAGCCGCCACGATGCGAGCAGCGCGTCGGCATCGCCGTCGCCGTCCGACTTCAGCGCACGCGCTTCCTGCGGCCGGCAATCTGACAAGCGCGGCGCGATCAGCTTCGCGCGCACCGCGAGCGCCGACTGCACGAAATGCGCGCGATCGGCATCGCGCGCCGTTTCGTCGAAGATCAACGGAATCTGCGGCGTGAGCAGCGACAGCGCAAGTGCGGCCAGACCGGCCTCCTGCCCGTGGTCGCCCTGCCCGCTGTCGCGCCACGCGCCATCGGACAGCACCAGCGACGTCAACGACAGCCCGCTGTCGGCAGCCATCCCTTCTCCCGACCCGGCCGGCTGGAATGCAGCCCCGGCCGCGGTGAGCGCGCGGGCAAGCGTGTGGATCGACTGGTGCGTGGAAATGCCTTCGTGGGCCGACGGATCGCGCCCCGTCAGCCGGTGCAGCGCGCGTTCGCCGCACCCGTTCCACTGCGCATCGAAATGGGTATCGGCAAGATGCGCCGGATGCCGCTCGCTGCCGAGTACGAGATGGATCAACCGGTCGGCCGGCACGGCCGCACGCACGCGGTCCGCGATCTCGCGCAGCCACGACACGCCAATCCGGTCGGCTTCGCGCAGGCGCAGCCCGTCGCAACGGTACTCGTCGATCCAGTACAGCGCGTTGTCGCAGAAGAAATCGCAGACTTCCGGATGATCGAGCGCGAGCGGCGGCGCCTGCAGCGGATCGTCGCGCGTATGGAAGAACGGCGCCGCGTAGTGACGCAGCGCATCAGTGCCGCTGCCGAAGCGCGCGTAGTCGAGCTCCAGCAGCACCGCGAGACCGTGACCGTGCGCGTCGTCGATCAGCGCCTTCAGCGCGTCGGGGCCGCCTTCGGCCGCGAGCGGCGCGAACGGCAGGCTGTCGTGCGGCGACGCGAGCCACTCCAGCGCGGTCACGCCCATGCGCGCGAGTTGCGTCAGTCGCCGTCGCACGCCGTCTACGCCGCCCACCGCGTGCGGGCTGATCGCATACGTCCCGCTGTCTTCCCAGGCTCGCCGGTGCCAGAACGCCTTGCCCCCACTCAACGCGCGCGGATCGACGACCTGGCTCGGGCCGTTGAGCCCTTCCGGTTGCGAGCGCGACGCGGGATCGGGAATCGATACCGCATCGTCGAGGCGATAGCGGTAAAGCGCACCGGCACCACAATCGGCAAAGACTTCGAACCAGTTCGTGCCGGCCGACGTCATCGGGACGAGCAACGGGCCGAAGCCGGTATCGAGTTCGAGCTGGACCTGCGTGCTGCCCGGCGCCCACACGCGAAAATGCGTGCGCGGCGACACGCCAAGCGCGCCACAGGGCTGGGCGCCGAACGGCAAGCAGTGAATGTAGTGCTGCGCATACGGATCGTGCGGACAATCGGACATCATGCGCTCCTCGTGCGTACCGAGCGGCATGGCCGCGCCAGCGGGGCGCGGCGCATCGGGGCCCGGCAAGCGACGGCCAGGCGGGGGGAGAGAACCGAGTATGCGCCGGTTTCGCCACCGCGATGCATCGCTCCCGGACATTTTTAAATACGAATCGACCCTCGGGAAAACCCGCAATCCGGCAGGCTTCGGCGAGTCAGGTAGCAGCCATACCGGAATGGCTGCTCGCCTTGTTGCACCGACCGCGCACGCTTACGCTCTGCGCCATGCTCGCGGACACGACGTCCGCGCCCGACCCGAGGAACCCGCCATGTCGCTTCCCGCCAGCGCCGCCAAATTCGATCCGGCACGCGCCCACGAATACGCCGAGCAATCCCGCATCGCGCTCGCCGGCTACGATGCCTGCCACGAGCTCACCGCATGCATGCTCGCATCGGCAATGGCTACACCCGAGGCGCGGATCCTCGTCGCCGGCGCGGGCGGCACGGGGCAGGAAATCTGCGTGGCGGCCGCGCTCGAGCCGGGCTGGCAGTTCACGGCCGTCGACCCGTCCGCGCCGATGCTTGCGCTGGCGCGCTCGAACGTCGAGGCCGCGGGCTTCGGCGCACGCACGGCGTTCGTCGAAGACGGTGTCGATGCGTTGCCCGATACGCCCGCGTTCGACGGCGCGACGCTGATCGGCGTGCTGCATCACGTCCCCGGTGACGACGCGAAGGCGGCGCTGCTGCACGCGATCGCGCGGCGCCTGAAACCCGGCGCGCCGCTCGTGCTCGCCGGCAACCATCGCCGCTACGCGGACCACCCTCGCCTGCTCGACGCATGGCAGCAGCGCTGGCGCATGAAAGGCGCGACGCCCGACGCGGTGCGCGCGCAACTCGCGAAGATCCTGCAGGGCGCCGATCCGCCTGCTTCCGAGGAAGCCGTGTTCGGCCTGCTGCGCGATGCGGGCTTCGATGCGCCGCTGCGCTTTTTCGCGAGCCTGTTCTGGGGCGCGTGGATCGCGGTACGGCGCGCATGATGGCGCGGGACGGCCAGCCAGGCACGGTCGGCTAGACGAGGTCGGCCAGGCGCGGCTCGTCACGGCGCGCAACGCATTTCGCGTACGCGCCACACGCGCTGGGTATGATGTCGTTCCCGCCCCCACTTCCGGCGTCGACATGCTCACCGTCCATCACCTGAACAACTCGCGCTCGCAGCGCGTGCTCTGGCTGCTCGAAGAACTGGATGTGCCGTACGAGATCGTGCGCTACGCGCGCGATCCGAAAACGATGCTCGCGCCGCCCGAGTTGCGCGCGATCCATCCGCTCGGCAAGTCGCCGGTCGTCACCGACGACGGCCGCACGTACGCCGAATCGGGCGCGATCATCGAATACCTGGTCGAACGCTACGGCAATGGACGCCTGGCGCCGTCGCCCGGCACGCCCGAGCGGCACGACTACACGTACTGGCTGCACTACGCGGAAGGGTCGGCGATGCCGCCGCTGCTGCTCAAGCTCGTCGCGCTGCGGATCGCCCATGCGCCGATGCCGTTCTTCGCACGGCCGATCGCGCGCAAGATCGCCGACACGCTTCAGTCGAGCTTCGTCGATCCGCAGATCGCCCTGCATCTCGGCTATCTCGACGACACGTTGAACCGCACCGGCTGGTTCGTCGGCGATAGCTTCAGCGCAGCCGACATCCAGATGAGCTTTCCGCTCGAAGCCGCGACCGCGCGCGGGGGCGGCAGCCGGTATCCCGCGATCGCGCGCTTCCTCGACGCGATCCACGCGCGGCCCGCGTACCAGCGGGCGCTGGAGCGCGGCGGCCCGTACGACCTGCTCAAGTAACGCTGTGGATGACCCGGGCCTGCGTCAGCTCAGCAGGCCCGCGGCGACGTTGATCGACAGCCCGAGCACGGCCATGTTGAAGTAGAACGACAGGATCGACTGCGCGAGCACCGAGCGCCGCGCTGAGCGGTTCGTCATCGACACGTCGGCCGTCTGCGACGCGACCGCGATCGTGAACGCGAAATACAGGAAATCCCAGTAATCGGGTTCGGGGTTCTGGTCCGGGAAGCGCAGCGCGCGATCGTTGCCCGGCGAGCCGTAATAGAGCCGCGCATAGTGCAGCGTGAAGATCGTCGGGATCAGGAACCACGCGCCGAACAGCGTCGCGGCCGTGATCGCGTAATGGCTGAGCCCCGCGCTGAAGCCGACGCTCTTGGCGGTCGCGAGCTCGATCGCGATCGCGGCGACGCTCGCGACGGTCGCGAGGCACACGACGGTCAGCACGGTCGTCGCGTTTTCATCCTCGCGGATCGCGACTTCGCGCACCTTGTGATGGTGCGCGGTGACCATGCGCACCCACATCAGCACGAGATACAGCCAGATCGCACAATCCCAGCCGATCAGCGCACGCACGGTCGGACGCAGCTGAAACGGCAGCAGCAGCGCGCACAGCACGCCGGCGACGAACGCCGCGACCATGCGCGGCCGGTTGCGTAATACCTGCGGATAAAGCGTCATCGTGTGATTCCGAAAGCGGATGGAAAGGTTTCGGCCGGCGTGCGGGACAGCCCG
Source organism: Burkholderia sp. Se-20378 (assembly GCF_017104665.1). Taxonomy (NCBI): domain Bacteria; kingdom Pseudomonadati; phylum Pseudomonadota; class Betaproteobacteria; order Burkholderiales; family Burkholderiaceae; genus Burkholderia; species Burkholderia sp. Se-20378. Next base: position 4,584 of record NZ_JAAGPG010000280.1, read on the forward strand.
CTGCGCCGCACCGGCGGGTACCGCCCCGATTATCGTCATTCCATCGTGACGTGGCGATGGGCACGAGCGCCTAAGATAATGGGATGACTGCCACCGCCCCCCTCTGCCACCATCCGGCGAACACGGTCGGCCGCGACTTCGTCGTCGGCGACCTGCACGGCTGCGTGGATGTGCTGCGCGCGCTGCTGCACGACACCCGCTTCGATCCGGCCCGCGACCGCCTGTTCTCGGTCGGCGACCTCGTCGACCGCGGCCCTGCCTCCGAAACCACGCTCGACCTGCTCGACCGCCCGTGGTGCCACGTCGTGCGCGGCAATCACGAGGAAGTGATGAGCCTCGTGGCGCGCGGCAAGCTGTCGCCCGACGCGTGGCGCGGGATCGGCGGCGACTGGGGCGCCGACCTGCCGCCGGAACGGCTGCACGCCCATGCGGCGCGCGTCGACTCGCTGCCGCTGGTGCGCGTGATCGGCGACGGCCCCGGGCGCTTCAACGTGCTGCATGCGGAATTCTTCGGCTCGGACGCCGATCTCGACACCGGCAGCTATGCGCATGACGTGCGCGAGCGGCTGATCTGGGGCCGCGATCTCGTCCAGGGGCTCGCCGATCCGGCACGGCAGGCCGGGCTGTCGCTGACCTGCACCGGGCATACGCCGGTGCGCGCGCCGCAGCGGATCGGCGCGCAGTGGTTCATCGACACGGGCGCGTTCGCGCCGGCCGGGCGGCTCACACTCGCCGAGCCGCGCACCGGGCGCACCTGGTCGATGACGCAGGCCGAAGCGCGCGAACGCCACGCGGGCGACTGGCCGCTGCCTTGATGCGTTGATGCCTTGACGCCCGCAAGCGCGCCCTAGCCGACCTGGTTCAGTTCGAACACCGCATCGACGGCCGAGCCGTTCCAGTTGTATTCGAGGTAGGCCGCGTGATGGCAGTCGCGCAGCAGCGCGGTGCGGAACGCCGCCAGGCACTCGCCGCGCGGGTCGCGCACCGACGGATAGACGATCCCCGCGCCGCCCGCATTGCGCACCGCGCGACCGAGCGCCTGCCCGGCGCTGTAATCGAGCGGGTGCAGCAACGCCGGATCGCGTTTCGGCCACGCGCGTATGTCGGCCACGTCGCCTTGCGCGATCACCGTATAGAGCCGCATCTGCTGGCGCATCGGCGGCTCCTTCGTCGCTTCCAGGAACAGCGCGCTGTGATACCGCGTTTCGGCGATCGCCGTATCGCGCGAACGCGCGCAGTAGAACACGCCATAGCTGCCGTCGGAAAAGCGGCTGCCCTGCGGATTCAGGTGCGTGAATGCGGCCATGATCGGCCCCCAGCCCTGCCCGTAGCGGCGCTCGGCGGGCGGCACGAGATCGAGTGCGCCGACTTCATTGCGGATGCGATCGTTGGTCAGCGATTCGAGCGCGTAAAGCGCGTCGAAATCGTCCGCCGAGGCCACGCGGTCGAACAGGTTGATCGCCGGAAAGCGAGTGGGGATCACGCGATAGGCTGGCGCCCAGTCGACCGCCGTCGTGGGCCATTGTTGTGCTTGGATCGGCATTGTCACGCCCAGCCACCTCGCATCGCGTCGAGATATTGCCGGACGGCGACCAGATCGCCGACGTTGCCGGCGAGCATCCGGTCGAGTGCGCGCTTGCCGCCGAACGGCGCCGCGTCGTTGGGCCGCTTGACCCACGCATCGGCCGCGGCCGGCTGCGGCAGCAGGATCTGCAGCGCCTTGTAGATGCCGAGCAGCAGCGACAGGCGCTCGAGCGTATCGCGCGGCAGCCGCGCCGATTCCGGCGTGGCCTTCCACTTGAAGAACGTCGAACGGCCAGGCGACCCGAGCAGCACGATCTGTTCGTCGATCGTCAGTTCCCAGTCGCGTGCGATGTTGAAAAACGCACGGAGGCCGGCCGCCGACATCTGCGCGACCGAGGCCTGCGGCGGGGCGGAGTGCGATTCATAGGCGGGCTGTGACATGATCGTTAGTCTCGAAACGAATTTACTAACAAGATTAGTCCATTTCCGTATTTTTGCAAGGGTCGAGACCCACCGACCGACCCGCCCACCCGACGAAACGATATTTTTTGTCCATTCTGGACTCTGATTTTATTTTCTGCGTTAATGGCCGTGCGGACACCGCGCGCAGACGCGGTTCGTGTCCGTGAAACCGTGTCGCACAGAACCCGGAAGCACCCGCCAAGGAACGCACCATGAAGAGACTGATTGCCGCTGTTTCGATCGCCCTGCTCGCGGTATCCGCAGGCCCCGCCGTCGCGAAGGACTGGACCACGATCCGCTTCGGCACCGATGCCAGCTACGCGCCGTTCGAGTCGAAAGCACCGGACGGCAAGCTCGTCGGCTTCGACATCGACCTCGGCAACGAGATCTGCGCGCGCCTGAAGGCGAAGTGCGTGTGGCTCGAGAACGATTTCGACGGGATGATTCCAGCGCTGAAGGCGAAGAAGTTCGACGCGGTGCTGTCGTCGATGTCGATCACGCCGCAGCGCGCGCAGCAGATCGGCTTCACGACGAAGATCTACAACCAGCCGACGCGGCTCGTCGTGAAGAAGGGCTCGCCGCTGCTGCCGACGGCCGAATCGCTGAAGGGCAAATCGATCGGCGTCGAACAGGGCACGACGCAGGAAACGTACGCGAAGGCGTACTGGGGCAAGCAAGGCGCGAACGTCGTGTCGTACCAGAACCAGGACGGCGTATACGCGGACCTGACCTCGGGCCGCCTCGACGCGGCGCTGCAGGATGAAGTGCAGGCGGCCATCGGGTTCCTGAAATCGTCGCGCGGCGCGAACTACACGTTCGTCGGCCCCGAGCTCGTCGACGACAAGGTGCTCGGCATCGGCGCCGGCATCGGGCTGCGCAAGGAAGACACCGACCTGAAGGCGAAGATCGATGGCGCCATCCTCGACATGGTCAAGGACGGTACCTACAAGCGGCTCGCGTCGAAGTACTTCGACTTCGACATCTACGGCGGCTGAAACGGCGTCGCGCGCGTACGGGCGCCACTCCCGTCGCGCGCGTCCGACCGCCCCTCCCCTCACAACCAGACGGCGAGCGCATGATGCCGCTTGCCGTCACATCGAATGCATCATCCGTCGTCGGTGCGGCACAACGCTGCGCATTTCATTCGGATTGCAGATCGATCGTTCGCGAGGGCGATGCCCGACGCGAACGGATATCTGCGACTTCAGTCAATAGGCGAAGACCGGGCGTCGAGGTACCGGCGCCCGTGCGCACATGCCCTTGCGTATCGGGTTCGCGTGCAGGAAAGTGCCGACCCGGCGCGGATGACCGGCAATCAGCCGGATCCGCCTCGCACCGGGCGCGGAGAGATGGCCTGTCGATGCATGCCGGCCGGCTGCGAGAGCGACGTTCGACCGGCGATGCTCCGAATCACTGCGATCGCGGCCTGCCGGCCGCGGCGTGTGGCGATCGATCATTTTTCTTCCCCGTTTCAGTTTGATGGTTGTTCCGGCAACCGGACAAAGCCGGTGCTCCGACGATCAGGCGACGACGCTCCGTGCTCGCCGGAACGCGGCTGTCGTGCCGCGCTCCGCCGCCGCATCCCCGCGGACTGTGTCCTCACCGGTACTGACAGGGTTCGCTGCCGAACCGGACGGACCGTGCATCGTCGACTTTCGCACGCCCACTTTCGCAAGGAGCGGGCCAGCTTCGCGCGAGCCCGCCCGGACAAGGGTTTGACCGGGCAGCGTGGCGGCCGGAACGGGTGCGGAAGGCAGGAAGTTACGAAACTGAAACACGCGCCGCGCGGCACGGATCGGCCGCGCGGCGGCCCGGCCTTGCCGGATAAGGCTGAACAATGCAGCGCGGCATTTTTACCGATGGGTTGCAGGCCTTTCACCCCGATTTGCCGCACATATTTGCCCGGCGGCCGAGGCGAAATGTTTCATGCGCTTTACATGCCGTCGGCGGCGCGCGAGCCGCGGGTTGTCCGCGCATCCATCGGCCGGCGTCGGGCCGGCCGACCGCATGGCCATACTGCGAAACCGGCGCGCGTCATGTTTGCGTCGGCGCCTCTTGCCGGCGTATGCCGCGCCCCGTGCCCCCGTTCCTCACGCCCCACACGCCGCCCGAACGACCGCGTCCGATGATCCGCACCTTCTACACCGCCGAACGCGCCAGGCTGATTCGCTTCGGGGTGTCGGGCGTCGGCTCGACCGCGCTGCATGCGCTGATCGCGGCCGCGATGTTCGCGCGGTTCGACGCGACGCCCGTGAGCGCGAACGCGGTCGCGTTCTCGTATCTCGCCAATACGCTGTGGAGTTTTTCGTCGCCCGTGACGTGGGGCAACTTCGTGCGCTTTCTCGCCGTCGCGACGGCCGGACTCGGCATGACGATGCTGCTTGCGCACGGCACCGGGACGCTCGGCCTCGCCCGCGCGTGGAGCGTCGTCGCGGTCGTGCTGTGCGTGCCGCCCGTCACGTTCGTGCTGCACCGGCTCTGGACCTGTCGCTGAACCGGTTCACACGCCACGCGTGCGCCGCTCAGCCGACCCGCTGGTGCCCCGCGTCGCCCGACGGCGTGCCGTCGTGACCGCCGTTGTCGCCGTTCCCGCCGTTGTTGTCGTGATCGTTCAGCCCGTGCTCGATCATCATCCGGTAGAGCGTCACGCGTGAAATGCCGAGTTCGGCCGCGGCCTTGTTGATGCGGTGATCGTTGCGCAGCAGCGCATTCTCGATCGCGGTGCGCTCGGCGAGCGCCCGTGCCTGTTCGAGCGTCACCGGTTCGGTTTCGCCCGGCGTGTCGAGCCCGAGATCGTGCGGCGTCAGCAGCCGGCTCTCGGCCATCACGATCGCGCGCCGCACGCGGTTGATCAGCTCGCGCACGTTGCCGGGCCATTCGTAGCGGCGCATCGCATCGAGCGCGGCCGACGTGAAGCCGCTGATCTTGCGGCCGCTGTCGGACTTGAATTTCTGCAGCACGTAGTGCGCGAGGATGTCGATGTCCTTGCCGCGCGCGCGCAGCGGCGGCTCGTGGATGCGCAGCACGCACAGGCGGTGATAAAGGTCCGCGCGGAAGCGCCCGGCCTCGACCGCACTGTCGAGATCCACGTGGGTGGCCGAAATGATCCGTACATCGACCGGAATCGATTCCTGGCCGCCGAGCCGCTCGATCTTCCCTTCCTGCAGGAAACGCAGCAGGCTCGCCTGGCTTTCGACCGGCATGTCGCCGATTTCGTCGAGAAACAGCGTGCCGCCGTTCGCCGATTCGATCCGGCCCGCGCGCCGCTGGTTCGCACCGGTGAACGCACCGCGCTCGTAGCCGAACAGTTCCGACTGCAGCAGGTGATGCGGAATCGCACCGCAATTGATCGCGACGAACGGCCCCTTGCCGCGGCCGGAGCGCTCGTGAATCGCGAGCGCCGTCAGCTCCTTGCCGGTGCCCGATTCGCCGGAGATGAACACGCTCGCGTCGGTCTTCGCGACCTTGCGGATCGTGCTGAACAGCTGCTGCATCGCCTCGCAGTTGCCGATCATCCCGTGTTCGCCGATCGACGCCGCATAGGCCGCGCCGTCGACGCGATCGAGCGCGGCCATCCCGCGCGCGTGGCCGAGCACGTGCGATATCCATTCGTAGGGCAACGGAAGGGTCACGTAATCGAAGCAATAGCTGCGGATCAGCTCGCGCACCGCGGGCGTGATCGTGATGCCGGCCTGCGCGATGGAAATCCAGCCGATCGACGGCTGGCTCAGGCACGCCTTCAGCGCGGGATAGTCGCGCGACGTGAACCCGGTGAAATCGACCAGACCGGCGGCGACGCTCACGCCGGACGTCATGTTCTGCGCGGCGCCGGCCGTCTTCGCGACGGCGATTTCCCAGCCGAGCCCGCGCAGTTGCGCAAGCAACGGCTCATCGGGCGAACGCATGATCACGAACAGCTTGCGTCCGTCTTCGGGCGCGGTGACGGACACATGCGTCATCTCGGACACCGCTTGCCCGTTTGCGTCAGGTGACCTAGCAACCATCGTTGTTCCCCGCTTGGCGTTGGTATCGCGCCGGCTCGCCGTCGCGCGCGACGGACCTCGATCGAACCGACATATTGGCCGCATTTCCGTCCGAATAAAATCCCCCCGTGCATGAATCGCGTGAGGTGGACATTGTCATGAACGGTATAACGATGCGGCCGGCGCGCGGCTAGATGGGTGTTATCCCGGTGGCGTATGCGGCGAGAACCCTGAACGGGCGGCTGCGCGGCGCGCAAAGCCGCGCCGGCGCTGGCGCCTGGCGCTTTCGGACGATGCGGTGCACGCCGGATCGGCTCACCCGCGCATGCGTGCGCAACGGGTCGACGGG
>NZ_JAAGPG010000281.1:0-10900 GCF_017104665.1 Burkholderia sp. Se-20378
GAGGCGTGGGCTTTTCCGGTCGTGGTAGGCGCCGTGGGCGCTCCGGCCCGAGTGGCCGTGGCCGCGCGCGTCGTAGGCGGGCGGGAAGTAGCCGGCGTCGGCCAGCCGTTCGCCGGTGCCGCCCCACGCATGACGCGTCTGGCCGCCCCCGTGCAGCAGCACGACCGGCGGCGCGTCCGGATGCCCCCACGTATCGCCGGCGAGCCGCACGCCGTCCGCGCCTTGCCACAGGTGCATCGGATCGGGGGTGCCGGGAAGCCGGCTGCCGGAATTCGTCGGGGCGGGGGTGAACGGGGTGGTCGATGGCTGCATGGGCGTGACGAGGGTCGGCTGAAGGGGATGGGCGGGCGGATCGGGCAGCCCGACGATGCTTCAAACTTCGCCGGTGCGGACGCGAGTGTCAACGTGCGGACGTGCGCCGTTCCGTACAGTGACGCCGCGCGCGGCATGCCGCGCGGCGCGCGTGTCGACGGTGACGGCGCGCACGACGTCGAGCGTTTTCGTTGGAATCAGGAGATTCAGGCAATCGTGACGATGATGACGTGCGCCCGGCAAGCCGGCCGGCGGCAACCCGATGCGCTGGCCCGCCTGGTGAAATTGGGCTACCCTCTCGAACATTAGTTTTGTACCCGATGGCAGTGGGCAAGAGGATCAGGCAGTATCGCGGGGAAACGGCGCGCGCTGCCGCCGGGCCCGGCTCCGCCGAAGCGGCGCGCGGCTTCCTCATTCATCTTGATGCTTGATAACAGACGGCTGATACACGAACGTGCGTAAGAAAAATATAAATCCCAGCGCGGATACGCGGGAAACCTTGTTGCGGCTCGCCGCGCGTTCCTTTGCGACGCAGGGCTATGCGGCGACGACGATGCGTTTCATCGCGGATCAGGCGGGGATCGAGGCGGCCAGCATCTACTATCACTTCTCGTCGAAGGAGGAGCTGGTCGACGTCGTGATGGAGCACGGTGCGGAGAGCATCGTGCAGCACATCAACGAGCACTTCGCGGCGCTGCCGCCCGGTGCGACGGCCGACGCGCGCTTCAAGGCGGCGCTGATCGGGCAGATGAGCGCGCTGATCAAGTTCGGCGACTACGCGCTGGCGCACAGCCGGCTCCTGACCCAGCTTCCCGACAAGGTGCGGGAGCGCCAGGTCAAGCGGCGCGAGCGGCATCAGCAGCTCTGGACCGCGGTGTTCGACGACCTGCGCGCCGAAGGGTGGCTGCGTGAAGACGTCGACGACGCGCTGTGCCGCGTCTTCGTGCTCGGCTGCATCAACTCGGTCCAGACCTGGTTCGATCCGAAGAAAGGGTCGCTCGACCACGTCGCGGACCAGCTCGTCACGATGTTCTTCGAAGGCGTGCAGCCGGCCGCGAAGGCTCCTGCCGCAAAAGCACCCGCCGCGAAAACGCGGCGCGGCAGCCGCAAGACTGAACTTGCTGCGTCCTGACCTCGCGCCGCCGATAGCGGCCGGCCGCGCGACACCGTGCGGCCGCCGCGTTACGCGGCCGCGTGCAGCGGCATGGCCGGATCGTGCGCCGCCTGGCGGGCGAGAAAGCGCAGCACGGCCTGGGCGAACAGGTCGTAGTGTTCTCCTGCCACCGTGTGGCCGGCGTCTTGCACGTCCGCATAGTCGGCGTGTGGGCACAGCTTCAGGAATTCGCGCACGCCGTTCTCGCTGACGATCTCCGACGCTTCGCCGCGCACGAGCAGGGTCGGCAGCTTCAGGCGGCGCGCGCTCGCCGAAAAGCGTGCATGGCGGCGCGTCAGGTCGCGCGGCCACGCGAGAAAGAGCGGATCCCAATGCCACCGGTATTTGCCGTCGTCGTAGCGCAGGCTGCGGGTCACGCTTTCCTGCGACAGCGCATGCGCCGGCAGCGAACGATAGCGGCGGATCGCGTCGGCCGCCTCGTCGGGCGACCCGAACCCTTCCGCGGGCTGCCGCATGAACGAATGCAGGCGTGACGCGCCGTCGGGTTCGATGTGCGGCGTGATGTTGACGAGCACGAGCGCCTGCGCGTCGAGATAGCCTTCGCCGACGGCGAGCAGGGCCGTGCCGCCGCCCAGCCCGGCGCCGACCACGATCGGCCGCCGGCCGTCGAGCGTGGCGACCACGCGCTCGAGATCGCGGATCATCGCGCCCTGGCTGTAGTTGGCGGTCGGCGACCAGCCCGAATCCCCGTGGCCGCGCGCATCGAAGGCGATCGCATGAAAGCCCGCGTCACCGAGCGATCGGGCCATGCCGGTCCACGCATGGCGCGTCTGCCCGCTGCCGTGCAGCAGGATGACGGGCGTGCCAGTGGGGTCGCCCCATGCACTGCCCGCCAGTTCAATCCCGTCCCTGGTTTGCCACGTACGCGGCGTACCGGTCAGGCAAGCCGCGTGTGTTCCCGTCTTCATCGAAGTATTCATGATCCGTTGCTTCCCGCGTTGCGCTGCCGCGCTGCGCTGAAATCGACCCGTACAGGCATAAGGTCGCGGCGGCATGCAGCCGGGTCAATCGGGATCGATGAAACGTTCCGTACTCCGGTCAAATTGCGCGTGATCAGAACTTCTTGTTGATCCCGACGATGGTGCCGATGGTCGTGCCCCGCGTGCCGTACAGCGCGTTGTCGATCGACAGCCCGGTTTTCTCGGTGCCGCGGTTGTTGGCCGCGCCGATCTCCCAGTACAGCGACGTCGCTTTCGACAGGAAATACCGGGTCGTCAGTGCGCCCATGATCGAGCGATTGTCCGAGTTGTGCGGATCGCGGAAGTACCACACGCCCGAGTTGATATCGAGCTGCGGAACCGGGTAGTAATCGAAGCCGAGATTCCACACGTTGTTGGTGCCGCCGTTCACGGCGCCGCCGACGATCGTCGTGGGCACCTTGAAGCTGGTGAACGACCCCTTCACCGTGACCGGGCCGAAGGTGTAGCCCGCGCCGATCATGCGCCCGAAGAACGGCTGCTGGAACGCCGTGAGCGTCGCCGTGCTGTTCCCCGAACTCGAGTCGTACATCGCTGCGTTGATGAAGAGGCCGCGATACGCGTAGCGCAGGGCGACCGAATACTGCTGCCCCGCGCGAATGTCGCCGGCGACGCCGCCGGGCGCATACATTGCGCGCGCGGAAAAGCCGGCGATCTGCGGGCTCGTATAGGTGATCGCGTTGGGATTGAACGTGCCCACGAAGGTCTGGTCGGCATAGACCGAGAACGCGGTGCCGAACTGCCCGGCGTTGCGCGGATCGGATTCGTAGATCGCCAGCACGAACGGCGAATACTGCACGCCGGCCTTCAGTTCGCCGTAGCGGCCGCTGAGCGCGAGCCATGCCTGCCGCCCGAAGAAGTTGCCGTTGCTGTTGTCGTTGCCGCCGTTGGCCACGCTGAAGCCGCTTTCCAGCTTGAACGTGACCTTCATCCCGCCGCCGAGGTCTTCCTGCCCGAGCAGTCCGAAATTGGACGGTTCCAGCCCGCCGTTGATCAGCCCGAACTGCTTGCCGCTGTTGCCGCCGGTCGCCGCATTGCGCGTCTTGCTGGTGTACAGGAAGCCCGTATCCAGCGTGCCGTACAGCGTGACGCTGCTTTGCGCCCAGGTCCAGGCCGGCAGGATCGAGACGCCAAGCACGAGGATCGTTTTCTTCTTGAAGAAGCCGGGCAAGGGGCGAACATTCATTTCGTTATCCGAATCTAATAATGGTCTTGAAAGGAATCGCTTCTGATGAACTCGGTGTGGCAGCGAATGACGGTGAAATCCTCCGGCGACGATGGCCGTCATCCCGTCACCTTCAATCTAACGTTCGGTAGAGTGAAGGTCAGAGGATTGAATCTCCATTGGGTCTAACCCGCATCGGATGCGTGCCTGCCCGACTGCGCGAATCGGCACGTTCCGTACTTCAATGCGCGATCAGGACGGAAAAATCCGGAAGATCATTCGTCATGCGTAGTAATTTTCTCCGGCATCGATGGCGGCGGCGGGGATGGGATCGATGTCATTCGCGTGCAGCCGGCGGAGATGACGCGTTGTCACATTTCGTCGAGCGGAACGACGCGTTCTGACGGATATTTTTTTCGATGGGATCCGCGGCATGAATCCGGCCTGGAAATGTGTTGCCGGATATTTCATGCGCGGATCGTACGGACGCGTTTGGGCACGACCGCACCGTGTGCGCGGCGTTGATGAGGGAGGCGGCGGCGTGTTACGCCAGCGACGAGCGAAAGACGTCGATCGATCCGGACGAGGCGATGCCTGCATCGAAGCGTCCGATGCGAAGGGCGCACTGCGCGTTTCAAGTCCGGATTCGATGCGGGTGCGAATTGTCTCCTTGAGGAATGTGTATTCGTGCCGCGGTACGTCGCCGCGACACGATGCGTGGTTTCAGCCGTGCAGAAACGACAAAGGCGGCACGCTCAGCCGACCGATCGTGCCCGCGAGCCGGCCCGGGCGGAATCGGGGGCGAGCAGGCGCATGATCGACGCGACGTCGTCCGCGCGTTCGAGCGTGAAGACCGCATCGATCACGTCGTCGATCCGGCCGGCAGGCAGTACGTCCTCGACGTTGCGGCGGAACTTCGCGATCAGTTCGTCATCGGTCATCAGGCTTGCCGGGTCCGGCGACGGGCTGCCCTTCGGGTAACGCCGCTCGTCGATGAACGTCTGGCCGCGCGCGGACACTTCGAGCTTCGCCGGCCGGCTGGCGGCGTGGCCGGACAGCAATTCGACGTAGTTCGGATGCACTTCGTGCGTGACCTTGTCCATCAGCGCCATCACGGACGGCCCGAAGACGAGCGCCGGGTCCTGCCAGGCCTTGCCGGGCGGCGGGCGATGCGCGCCGAGCGCTAGGCCGTGCGCGATGCTGAACTGCGCGTCGTGAACGTGTTCGATGTTCCGGTTGAGCCACACGGGTTGCTCGACGAAACCCTCGACCCACGCCTTGATGCCGGTGATTTCGTGCGGCGCGATGTCGTTCGTTTCGACGATGTCGGTGAGGCCGTCGAGCAGCGCGTGAAGAATGCGGCAATGCGGGTAGGGCTTGAACGCCTGTTCGGACGGAAAGCGCCAGTCGGTACCCAGCGCGTCGGTGATGTGCTGCGGCTCCCAGCGTTGCGTGCCGATGAAGCGCGGGAAGCCGTATTCGCGATCGTCGAGGATCTGCGTGTCGCCGCGATGGCCGAGTTCGGCCATGTGCGCGGCCGTCATCGCCGCCTGCGTGAGCGCGCCCGCAAGCAGGTACTTGATCGTCGAACTCGGCGCGTGCTGAAACCACGCGACCTGCGAATTCACCGGCGCAATGCTGCCGGCGATGCCGAGCGCGTTCGGCAGTACGCCGGGCGGTAGCGCCTTCAGCCTGACGATCGCGGCGGTCGCACCGAACACGGTGCTGCTGTAGCCGTACACGGGCGGCGGCGTGACCTTGCCGTCCCGCGTATCGCGCAGGTAATCCATCGCCTTGCCGATGCGATACGACATTTCGTGCGACAGCGCCATCGCCTCGATCAGCGCTCTGCCGCTCGCATGCGACGTCTCGGCGACGGCGAGCGCACCAGGCAGCACGTACGGCGTGACGTGGCCGGGCGGCACCACGGCGTCCATGTCGAGCGCATTGATGAGTTCGCCGTTCGCGAAAGCCGCGCCGAACATCGACACGCGCTCGCCGGTGCCGATGATGGTCGCGTCGCCGTGGCCGCCCGTCAGTCGCGCATAGTCGATGCCGATGCGCCCCTTCGGTTCGTCGACGGCGGCGACCGCGCAACCGATCGAGTCGAGCAGGACGCGCTTGCACGCATCGACGACGGGAGCAGGGAGCTGATCGTAACGGGTGCCGGCGGTGAAGTCCGCGAGCTGCTGGATGAGGGTGTCAGGCATGGTGCGGTAGTCCAGTGGGAGAAGCGGTGAGGCGCGATGCGATCGCAGGGCGTCGTGCGTGTGCCCGGGTCATTTAGTCGCGCGTGCGTCGCCGTTCGCAATGCCCGTGTTCGAAGCGTTCCATCCTTCGAAAATTTCGTGCAGTGTAACGTGCGGGCTAGGGGGATTCCCTGATGGGAAATCCGGTCCGGGAAAATAGAATAACTACTGTTTGTTAGGTAAAGCAATACGACGACGTGCGCTCGCCTTGCTCCGCGCGTTGCGCTTCAACACGGATTTCTTCCTCCGACGGGCGCGGTGCATGAGCGCCGTCACACCAGCACGATTCCGGGCCACGCATGCAATACGACGGCGAGTTCGGTCAGGAGTCGATCGACGCGTGCACGCAGACCAGGTCGGTCAGGCCGCGCAAGTGACTTTCACCCATCAGTTCAGAACAGAACGAATTCAAAGGAGACGCCAGTGAGCGTAAACATTCCGGGCTTCATCGACGGCAACAAGAAACTGCTGATCGGCGGCCAATGGGTCGAGCCGGCGAGCGGCGAGCATATCGAGGCAATCAATCCGGCCACCGGCGAAGTGCTGTGCCACATCGCGAAGGGCGGCACGCAGGACGTGGACCGCGCCGTCGCGGCCGCGCGCCGCGCATTCGAGGGGCCGTGGAGCCGCTTCACGCCGCACGAGCGGCGCAAGTTGCTGCTGCGCGTGCACGACGTCATTCTCGACCACTTCGACGAGCTCGCGCTGATCGAGACGCTCGACATGGGCGCGCCGCTGGCGCGCACGCGCGGCTACAAGGAATGGCTGTCGCAACTGCTGCAGTTCTACGCGTCGCAAACCGGCGCCGGCACGGTGCAGGCCGCGCCGATGTCGATCGCGCCCGGCTTCACCGCGCTCAAGCACCTGATGCCGGTGGGCGTGGTCGGCGGGATCATCCCGTGGAACGGCCCGCTGATGGGGCTGTGGTGGATCTACGGCCCCGCGCTGGCCACCGGCTGCACGGCGGTGCTCAAGCCGGCCGAGGATGCGTCGCTGTCGTCGCTGCGCGTGTCCGAGCTGATGATGGAAGCCGGCGTGCCCGAGGGCGTGATCAACGTGGTGACCGGCTATGGGAAGGACGTCGGCCAGGCGCTGGCCGAGCATCCGGACGTCGACCGGGTCGCCTTCACGGGCTCGGTGGGCACCGCGCAGGCGATCGTGCGCGCGTCGGCCGGCAACCTGAAACGCCTGCAGCTCGAACTCGGCGGCAAGTCGCCCGACATCGTGTTCGCCGATGCGGATCTCGACAAGGCCGTGCCCGGTGCGGCGATGGGTGTGTTCACCAATACCGGCCAGGTGTGCGTGGCCGGCACGCGGATCTTCGTGCAGCGTGCGATCCACGACGAATTCGTGCAGCGCATCGCCGCGTTCGCGAAGACGATCCGGATCGGCGACGGCCTCGCGCCCGATACGCAGATCGGCCCGCTGATTTCGCAGCGGCAGCTCGAGCGCGTGATGCACTACGTCGACATCGGCGGCAAGGAAGCCCGGCTCGTACACGGCGGCAAGCGCCCGGGCGGCGATCTCGCGCGCGGCTACTTCGTCGAGCCGACGGTGTTCGCCGACGTGCGCAACGACATGACCATCGCGCAGGAGGAAATCTTCGGGCCCGTCGCGTCGGTGATCCCGTTCGACACGACGGAAGAAGCGCTGAAGCTGGCGAACGACACGCCGTACGGCCTGGCCGGCGGCGTGTGGACGAGCAGCCTGTCGACCGCGCACACGGTGTCGCAAGGCATTCGCTCGGGCACGGTCTGGGTCAATTGCTACGGCGTGATCGATCCGGCCGTGGGCTTCGGCGGCACGAAGATGAGCGGCTACGGATGGAAAGGCGGCAAGGAACACGTCGAGAGCTTCCTGTACCCGAAGGCGACCTACATCAACCTGGGCTGAGCCGGCCCGCACGCGCTCGCACCCGTTGCACAACAATCAGGAGACAAGGACATGAAAGGCGTCGTGTTCAGAGGCGAACGGAAGCTGGAGATTCTGGATTTCGAGGATCCAGTGCCTGGCCCCGGCGAGGCCGTGATCGAGATGAAGGCCTCCGGCATGTGCGGCAGCGACCTGCACTTCTATCGCAACAAGCCGGCCGACGTGATCCGCTCGCTGGGCTTCAAGGATCTCGCGTCGCGCGGCATGTCGGAAGACACGCCCGTCATCGGCGGCCACGAGCCGTGCGGCCAGATCGTCGCGGTGGGCGCGGGCGTCGATCCGCGTGCGTTCAAGGTCGGCGATCGCGTCGCGGTGTTCCACTACGAGGGCTGCCTGCATTGCGACCACTGCCGCACCGGCTGGACGCAGATGTGCAGCCACGGTGCGGACATCCACGGCGTGATCAAGCATGGCGGCCACGCGCACTACATGAAGGTGCCCGCGACGTCGCTGGTCCACCTGCCCGACGAAGTGTCGTTTGCCGCCGGCGCGGCCATTTCGTGCGGCACGGGGACGGCCTGGGGCGCGCTGCTGCGTCTCGACATCAGCGCGCGCGACACGCTCGCGGTGTTCGGGCTGGGCCCGGTCGGGCTGTCGGCCGTGCAACTGGCCGCGGCGATGGGCGTGGAAGTCATCGGGGTGGACATCGCGGCCGATCGCGTTGCCCGTGCGAAGGAATTCGGCGCGACCCACGTGATCGACGGCAGCAAGCTGGACCCGATCGAAGAAATCCAGAAGCTCACCGGCGGCCTGGGCGTGACCTGCGCGATGGACTGCGCAGGCGGTGAAGTGCCGCGTCAGCAGGCCGTGCGCAGCACGCGCCCGTGGGGCCGCATCGCGCTGGTGGCCGTGGGCGGCAACCTCAACGTCGACGGCATGAAGGACGTGATCGGCAAGCAGCGCACCATCATCGGGTCGTACACGTTCTCCGAAGTCGGCATGAAGCAATGCATCCATTTCGTCGCGGATCACGGCGTGGACATCGACAAGCTGTTCACCGACTACTGGAAGCTCGACCAGGCCGACGAAGCGTACCGGATGTTCGATGCGCAGTCGGGCGGCAAGGGCGCGTTCCTGTTCTGACCCGGTGGAAGAAACGAGCACCTGATGCCCGGACACGTGCCGGGCCATCCCCATTTCGAATATCGAGGAACCATTCATGAGCATCACCCGAGAGCCCCGGCCCGTTGCGCCGGACAACTGCCCGCCGCTGGAACAAGCGGTGGTGCGCTTCATCCAGGAACTGAAATACGAGCATCTCGATGCGCATGCGCACGCCGGCCTCAACCGGCTGATGCGCGACCAGATCGCGTTGCAGGTCGGCATTTCGAAGCTGCCGTGGTCGGTGCAACTGCTCGACTACGCGAAGGCCCAGCAGCGCCCGGGCAACAGCCGCGTGAGCGCATCGGCGCTGACGATGAGCGCGGCGGACGCCGCGTTCGTCAACGGCTCGTACGGCCACGGCTTCGAGTACGACGACGCGCACGGCCCCAGCTACAGCCACCCCGGCAGCTGCGTGATCCCGGCTGCGCTCGCGATCGGCGAGGAGCTGGGTTCGTCGCTCGAGGACATCATCGTCGCGATGGTAGCCGGTTATGAGGTGTACGCCCGCATCGGCCTGCTGGCCGCACCCGACCTGCTGCAGCGCGGCTTCCACCCGCATGCCACGCTGTCGAATTTCGGCGCGGCGGCCGTGGCGGCCAAGCTGCGCGGCTTCGACGCCGAAACCACGCTGCACGCGCTCGCGATTGCACTGAGCCATGTGTCGGGCACGACGGAGTACACGTCCACCGGCGGCTCGATCAAGCGGATCCATGCAGGCATCGGCACGCGCAACGGGATGGCGGCGGCCGACATGGCCCGCGCCGGCATCACGGGCCCGCGCGCGTTCCTGAGCGGCAACAAGGGCTTCTTCCGCACGTTGCTGCAACGGCCCGCCGGCGACGCGGCCGAACGGCGCTTCGTGATCGACCAGCCGTTCGAGATCGGCACGGTGTGGCTGAAGGCGTACTGCGCGTGCTACTGCACGCATGCATACATCGATGCGCTGCGGCCGTTCGCGGCGCGCCGCGACGAGATCGCCGACATCCACCTGAAGATCACGCCGCACTTCAACGTCGTCGTCGGCACGGCCAACGCCAACGCGTACGCGCCGAAGAACATCGAGCACGTGCAGTTCAGCCTGCCGATCCAGGCGGCGTTGACGCTGCTGGGCCACGGCAATGGCTATCCGGTCCATCGCGACTACCTGGCCGGCAAGGTGGACATGGCGCCGGTCATCGAGATCGCGCGCAGCATCCGCATCACCGAGGAGCCGGTGCTGGAAAAGCAGTATCCCGGCAAGTTCGTGGCCGACGTGACGGTGACGTTCAAGGATGGCCGCAGCGAGCACGTATTCGTCGGCGACCCGATCGGCACCGACACGAATCCGATGCCCGAGCACGAGCAGGACGCGAAGTTCATGGACCTGACCCAGGATGTGCTGGGCGCCGAACGGGCCCGGCAACTGCTGGCCGTGCTGCGCGAGTTGAACCCGGCGATGAAGGCCGCCGAGTTGACGCGCATGTGGGCGGTTGACGGCTAAGAGGGAAACCGGCGAGGGGGGCGCGCAAGCGTCTCCCGGCGCCAAGCGACTGAACTCGGTTCAAAACGATGGGCGGCGTCCGAGTGCCGGACGCCGCCCATGTTTTTCCCATAACTGGCTACCTGTCGGGATGACTGGCCCGCTGCCGCGTTTGACGTGAGCCGCACGAGGGGCGCGACGGTTGCGTCGCTCGCGTTGGTCGCGAGGCAGGCCCCCGAAGTCGCGGATCCTGCCGCGCGGCGATCGATTATTTCCGCGTGCCGGCGATGATCGCCTCGGCCGCGCGGATCACCGGGAGATCGACCATGCGGCCGTCCAGGCTGAACGCGGCCCCACCGTGTTTCGCGGCTTCGTCGATCACGCGGCGCGCCCACGCCTGTTCGTCTGCCGAATAGCCCATCGCGTCGTTCACGCCGGCGACCTGGGCCGGGTGGATGCACAGCTTGCCGCCGAAACCGAACGCGCGCGCGCGCCGCGCATCGGCCGTCAGGCGCTCGGTATCGTCGG
>NZ_JAAGPG010000282.1:0-10763 GCF_017104665.1 Burkholderia sp. Se-20378
ACCTGCGCGAGACGCTCGCCGAGCGCCGCGGCGAGCGGTTCGGGCAGCGGGTACGGGTTCTCCATCGCGTCGAGCTTCACGAACCCGCTCGCGTCCGGCACCGGGTAGCTCGTCATCGCGAGCACGTCGCGGCGGATGATGTCTTGTGGCGTCGTCATGGTCTCAAGCCGGCGTGCGTCGCGCCGGCGTCAAATGTTCGGCAAGGCGGCGGCTGCCGCCCTGCACAGGTGTCTCCAGCCCCGGCCTTCAGGGGCAGGCCGGGCGGCACGTCAGCGCCAGCCGCGGCCCCGCGCAGCGGGTGGTCAGTGCCTCATCCGGAACTCGGCGCTCTTCGCGTGCGCCTGCAGCCCCTCGCCGTACGCGAGCTCCGATGCGATCTCGCCGAGCGTCTGCGCGCCTTCTGCGCTGACCTCGATCAGGCTCGAGCGCTTGATGAAGTCGTACACGCCGAGCGGCGACGAGAAACGCGCGGTGCGCGACGTCGGCAGCACGTGGTTCGGGCCTGCGCAGTAGTCGCCGAGGCTCTCGCTCGTGTAGCGGCCGAGGAAGATCGCGCCCGCATGGCGAATCTGCTGGCCCCATTGCTGCGGCTCCAGCGCGGAGATTTCCAGGTGCTCGGGCGCGATGTCGTTCGCGATCCGGCAGGCTTCGGCCATGTCGCGCACCTTGATCAGCGCGCCGCGCCCTTCGAGCGACGCGCGGATCACGTCCTGGCGCGGCATCGACGGCAGCAGCTCGTCGATCGCCTTTTCGACGCGCTCGAGGAACGCACCATCCGGGCACAGCAGGATCGATTGCGCGAGCTCGTCGTGCTCGGCCTGCGAGAACAGGTCCATCGCGACCCAGTTCGGATCGGTCGTGCCGTCGCACAGCACGAGGATTTCCGACGGCCCGGCGATCATGTCGATGCCGACCGTGCCGAACACGCGGCGCTTCGCCGACGCGACGTACGCGTTGCCGGGGCCGCAGATCTTGTCGACGGCCGGCACCGTCGCCGTGCCGTATGCCAACGCGCCAACCGCCTGCGCGCCGCCGATCGTGAACACGCGATCGACGCCGCCGAGCAGCGCCGCGGCGAGCACGAGGTCGTTCTTCACGCCGTCCGGCGTCGGCACGACCATCACGATCTCGCCGACGCCCGCGACGCGCGCGGGAATCGCGTTCATCAGCACCGACGACGGATACGCGGCCTTGCCGCCCGGCACGTACAGGCCGACGCGGTCGAGCGGCGTGACCTTCTGGCCGAGCACCGTGCCGTCGCTTTCCGTGTACTGCCAGCTATGCGTGCCGCACTCGATCTTCTGCTTCTCGTGGTACGCGCGCACTCGCGCGGCAGCCGCTTCCAGCGCCGCGCGCGCCTTCGGCGCGAGGCCGTCGAGCGCCGTCTGCAGCGCGTCCTGCGGCAGCTCCAGCGCGGCGATGCTGTTCGCGCTCAGCCGGTCGAAGCGGTTCGTGTACTCGAGCACCGCGGCGTCGCCGCGCGACTTCACGTCGGCGAGGATCTGCGCGACCGATTGCTCGATCGCCGCGTCTTCGCTCGCCTCGAATGCGAGCAGCGCGCGCAGTGCGGCGCCGAAGCCTTCGCTCGTCGAATCGAGCTTGCGGATGGTGATGGACATGGGAGTTCCGTTACGGTGATGCGCTCAACCGCCATTCTGCGACGCGCGTTCGAACGCGTCGAGGATCGGCTTGAGTGCCGTGCGCTTCAACTTCAGCGCAGCCTGGTTCACGACGAGGCGCGACGAGATCGCCATGATCTCCTCGACCTCGACCAGATTGTTCGCCTTCAGCGTGCCGCCCGAGCTGACCAGGTCGACGATCGCGTCGGCCAGCCCGACCAGCGGCGCAAGCTCCATCGAGCCGTACAGCTTGATCAGGTCGACGTGCACGCCCTTCGCGGCAAAGTGTTCGCGTGCGGTTTCGACGTACTTCGTCGCGACGCGCAGGCGCGCGCCCTGGCGCACGGCGCTCGCATAGTCGAAACCGGCCGACACGGCCACGGACATCCGGCAGCGCGCAATGTTCAGATCGATCGGCTGGTACAGGCCCGAGCCGCCATGCTCGACCAGCACGTCCTTGCCGGCCACGCCGAAATCCGCCGCGCCGTATTCGACATAGGTCGGCACGTCGCTCGCGCGCACGATGATCACGCGCAGGTCGGGGTTCGTCGTCGGCAGGATCAGCTTGCGCGACGTTTCCGGATCCTCGGTGACCTGCACGCCGGCCGCGGCCAGCAGCGGCAGGGTTTCCTCGAAAATCCGGCCCTTCGACAGGGCAAGGGTCAGCGGCGCGGTCATGCTTGGCTCCCGGAAAGGCGGCGCACGTTCGCGCCGACGGCGGTCAGTTTGGCTTCCATGCGGTCGTAGCCGCGATCGAGGTGATAGATGCGGTCGACCAGCGTTTCGCCGTCGGCACGCAGCCCGGCGATCACGAGGCTCGCCGACGCACGCAGGTCGGTCGCCATCACGTTCGCGCCCGACAGCTTGTCGACACCCGTCACGAGCGCGGTGTTGCCGTCGATCGTGATGTTCGCGCCGAGCCGGTTCAGCTCCTGCACGTGCATGAAACGGTTCTCGAAAATGGTTTCGACGACCTGCGCGGTACCCGTCGCGACCGTATTGAGGGCCATGAACTGCGCCTGCATGTCGGTCGGGAACGCCGGGTATTCCGACGTGCGGATCGTCACCGCCGACGGCCGGCGGTCCATCTTCACGCGCAGCCAACTGTCGCCTTCCTCGATCGACACGCCGGCTTCGCGCAGCTTGTCGATCACCGCGTCGAGGATGTGCGGGCGCACGCCCGTCAGCATCACGTCGCCGCCGGCCGCCGCGACCGCGCACAGGAACGTGCCGGCCTCGATACGATCGGGGATCACCGAATGGCGTGCGCCGTGCAGCCGCTCGACGCCCTGGATCACGAGTCGATCGGTGCCGATGCCGTCGATTTTCGCGCCCATCGCGACCAGCAAGTGTGCGAGATCGCTCACTTCCGGCTCGCGCGCGGCATTTTCGATCACCGTCTCGCCATCGGCGAGCGTCGCGGCCATCAGCAGGTTTTCCGTGCCCGTCACCGTGATCATGTCGGTCACGATGCGCGCGCCCTTCAGGCGCTTCGCGCGGGCTTCGATGAAGCCGTGCTCGATGCTGATCTCGGCGCCCATCGCCTGCAGGCCCTTGATGTGCTGGTCGACCGGACGCGCACCGATCGCGCAGCCGCCCGGCAGCGACACCTTCGCCTCGCCGAAGCGCGCGAGCAGCGGCCCGAGCACGAGGATCGACGCGCGCATCGTCTTCACGAGCTCGTACGGCGCGACGAGGTTGTCGACGCGCGACGCGTCGAGCTGCACGCGGCAGCCGTCGGTCTCGCTCTTCACGCCCATCTGGTTCAGCACCTTCAGCGTGGTACGCACGTCCTTGAGATTCGGCACGTTGTCGAGATCGACCGGGTCCCCGGTGAGCAGCCCCGCGCACAGAATCGGCAGCGCGGCATTCTTCGCGCCCGACACGACGATCTCGCCCGACAGACGGTGGCCGCCTTCGATCACGAGCTTGTCCATCCCATGGCCATGCGATTCCCCGTTGGCGGCCGGGTGTGCCGTGGCGACGCTCTGGACGGCGTCGCGCTCGTTGACGGTGACTTGCACTCAGTGATTTCCGTTTATGCGTTCTGCCATTCGGCGGGCGTCAGCGTCTTCATGCTGAGCGCGTGAATTTCCTGCTTCATGCGATCGCCGAGCGCCGCGTAGACGAGCTGGTGCCGCTGGATCGGCCGCTTGCCTTCGAAGGCAGCGGACACGATCGTCGCGAAGAAATGCTGGCCGTCGCCTTCGACTTCCAGATGCGTGCAGGCGAGACCGCCGGCGATGTATTGCTTGACCTGTTCGGGAGTCGGCAACATGGTGTAAGGCTCCTGTCGGCGCGCGCCGCCTGGATGGCGGCCCGCTGCCTGTCGATATCAATGACGCAGTTTGTAGCCGGTCGCGAGCAGCCGCATCGCGATCAGCGCGAGCAGCACGAAGAAACCGGTGACGATCGCGAGGCTCGCGAACGGGTTGATGTCGGACGCGCCGAAGAACCCGAAACGGAAGCCGTCGATCATGTAGAAAAACGGATTGAGACGCGAGATCTCACGCCACACGGGCGGCAGCGAGTGCGTCGAATAGAACACGCCGGACAGGAACGTCAGCGGCATGATCAGGAAGTTCTGGAACGCCGCGAGCTGGTCGAACTTCTCGGCCCAGATCCCGGCGATCAGGCCGAGCGTGCCGAGGATCGCCGAGCCGAGCAGCGCGAACGCAATGATGAACAGCGGCGCCGCGAAATGCATCGGGATAAACCAGATCGTCACGACGAACACACCCGTGCCGACCGCGAGGCCGCGCACCACGGACGCGAGCACGTACGCGCCGAAGATGTCGCGGTACGACAGCGGCGGCAGCAGCATGAACACGAGGTTGCCGGTGATCTTCGACTGGATCAGCGACGACGAGCTGTTCGCGAACGCGTTCTGCAGCACGCTCATCATCACGAGGCCCGGCACGAGGAAGCTCACGTACTCGACGCCCGGATAGACCTCGACGCGGCCCGACAGCGCGTGGCCGAAGATCGTCAGGTACAGCAGCGCCGTGACGATCGGTGCGCACACCGTCTGAAACGACACCTTCCAGAAACGCAGCAGTTCCTTGTAGAACAGCGTTTGAAACCCGCTCATGCCAATCCCTCGATGACGTCTGCCCCGTTCATCACCTGGACGAACACATCTTCGAGGTCGGCCTTGCGGACCTCGATCTCGTCGAACGTGCAGCCCGCCGCGCGGCATTGCGCGAGGATCCGCTCGACATCGTCGTAGCTCGTCAGGCGCAGCAGGTGCTCGCCCGGCGCGCGGGCGGCCGGGTCGGACTCCAGCCCGCGCAGCTCGGACGGCAGCGCGCCGGTCGCGAGGCGCAGGTAGAGCTGCAGCCCCGCGAAGCGGCGCAGCAGCGCGTCGGTGCGGTCGAGCGCAACCACTTCGCCACGGCGCAGCATCGCGATGCGGTCGCACAGCGACTCGGCTTCCTCGAGGTAATGGGTGGTCAGCACGATCGTGTGGCCTTCGCGGTTCAGGCGCGAAATGAATTTCCACAGCGTCTGGCGCAATTCGACGTCGACGCCGGCGGTCGGTTCGTCGAGCACGATCACGGGCGGCCGGTGCACGAGCGCCTGCGCGACCAGCACGCGGCGCTTCATCCCGCCCGACAGCGCGCGCATGTTCGCGTCGGCCTTCTCGGTGAGGTCGAGATTGGCCATCACTTCGTCGATCCAGTCGTCGTTGCGGCGCAGCCCGAAATAACCGGACTGGATCCGCAGCGTCTCGCGGACGGTGAAGAACGGATCGAACACGAGTTCCTGCGGCACGACGCCGAGTGCGCGACGCGCACCACGGAAGTCCTTGACGACGTCGTGACCGCGCACCGAGATACTGCCTTCGTCGGCCCGGGCAAGCCCGGCGAGGATACTGATGAGCGTGGTCTTGCCTGCGCCGTTGGGGCCGAGCAGACCGAAAAACTCGCCTTCCTCGACCGACAGGCTGACGCCCTTGAGCGCCTGAAGCGACTTGTAGCGCTTCTTGACGTGACGGATTTCTATGGCTGACATGACTGTGCGCGACGCAAGGGCCGCGACGCCTATTCTGTGCTTGCTGCGAATGAAAATGGGGGCCGGACGCCGATTGGCTGCCCCGCAAAACGCTTGATTATAGGGCAAACCGGCTGGTGGAGCCGGTGCCGGAAGCACGCGGCCTGAAGCTTGCGCGCGCCGGGCGGCGCGGCAGGCTCCGGTCGGACAGGGTCAATGTCGCCCGGTGCCTTCGATGAGCGCGTCGACGCCGTAGGCGCGCGCGAGGCTGGCGAGCTTCGGAGGGAGATTGAGGATGTCGAGGGCCGTGCCGCGCGCTTTGGCGGCACGTTGCCATGCGAGCAGCACGGCGAGCGCGGACGAGTCGAACTGCGTCAGCGCCGCGCAATCGACGGCGGTCGCGCCCGCGCCGATGCGCGCAAGACCGTCCGCGAGCGCGGACTTCGCGCTCGCGACGGTCAGCGAGGAGCCGGCTTCGAAGCCGCTCACGACGCTTGCTTGCCGGCGGCAAGTTGCTGGTTGCGCTGCGTGAGGAACTGGATCAGGCCGTCCACGCCGCTTTGCTGGATCTTCTCGTTGAACTGCTGCTGGTACGTCTGGATCAGCCACGCGCCGAGCACGTTCAGGTCATACACCTTCCAGCCGTTGGCCGACTTGTACAGGCGGTAGTCGATCTGGACCGGCTGGCCGTTGTTCATCGCGACCGTCTTGACCACGACGTCGGTATCGGCCGGATCGGCGCGGAACGGCGGGTACTGGATCTGCTGGTCCGGCTTCAGCTGCGCCAGCGCGCCCGAATACGTGCGGATCAGCAGCAGCTTGAACTGCTCCTGAACCTGTTGCTGCTGCTCGGCCGTCGCGGTGCGCCAGTTGCGGCCCATCGCGAGCTGCGTGGTGCGGCGGAAATCGGTGTACGGCAGGATGTCCTTGTTGACGATCGTAATGATGCGATTGGTGTCGCCCTGCTTGATCGTCTGCTGTTTGACTTCGTCGAGCACCTGCTGCGTCGCCGTCTTGATCAGCGCTTGCGGGTTCGACTGGTCGACTTGCGCGTGGGCTGCGCTGCCGAACGAGAACAGCGCCGCGAAAACGGGGATCAGGAACAGTTTTTTCATCATAGTGACCTGCATGAATGAGTCGATGCGGAGGTTGGAGCAGGTAGCTTACGCGCAAGTTCGCGCACGCTACCGACTGAATCGTTTCCGGCTGTAACGAATGTAAATCCGTCAGTGCAGCCGGATGCTCGGGAAGCGGAACCCGCCCGGCGACGGCGGCGCCACTGGCATCGCGGGCACGTTCGTTTCGCTGGCCGGGTTCGGCGATTCGGCCGATCCCGAGGCCGGTGCGGCCACCGCCGCGCCCGATGCACCTGCCGGCGCCGTTGCACCGCCCACCGCTGCCGCGCCCGCCGTACCGGCTGCCGCCGGTGCCGCGCCGTCTTCCGGCAGGTCGTACTTCGGCAGCGCGTCGTTGCTCGACGTCGCGGCCGCCTCGCCGCGCGCGTTGCTGATCAGCATCTGGCGACGCTGCAGGTACGCGTTACGCACGAACGAATACTTGTCGAGCGCCGCGGCATCCAGCACGTCGCCCGCGCCGAGCAGGTTCGAACGCGTGTTGACGAGGTTGACACCGAACAGGCCCCAGCTCACGCCGTCCGGCTTCACGTAGGTGAGCGGGTTGCCGACGTAGTCGACGCCCAGGCCGGCCGTGTCGCGCAGCGTGCTCGGGCCGAGCAGCGGCAGCACGAGGTACGGGCCCGACGGCATGCCGTAGCGGCCCATCGTGATCCCGAAGTCGGCCGTGTGCTTCGGCAGCTTCGCGATCGTCGCGACGTCGAACAGGCCGCCGACGCCGAACACCGTGTTGATCACGACGCGCATGATGTCGCCGACGCCGTCCGCGATCCGCAGCTGCACGATGTTGTTCGCGGCGATGTAGACGTCGCCGATGTTCGAGAAGAAGTTCGTCACGCTGTCGCGCACCGGCTGCGGCACCACGTACTGGTAGCCCTTCGCGACCGGCTTCAGCGCATACGTGTCGACCTTGTCGTTGAACGTGTACATCGTCCGGTTGAAGCCTTCGAGCGGATCGCCCTTGGTCGGCGTCTGCACGGTCGCGCAGCCGCTCAACGCGGCGACTGCCGCTACCGCCAGCGCGGCCTGCCTGATGCGGATCGTCTGCATGGTCATTACCCTCTTGTTTTCTCTCGTGTGGTTATTGGGCCGCCGAACCGGACGCGGCGGACACCGCCGACGCCGGCACCGCCACCGGTGCCGGTGCGGCCGGCGCACCGGCTGCCGGCTTCGCCCCACCCGCATCGGCAGCCTTGCTGTACAGGAACTGGCCGATCAGGTTTTCGAGCACGATCGCCGATTGCGTCATCGTGATCGTATCGCCCGTCTTCAGCATTTCGGTGTCACCGCCCGGATCCAGACCGATATATTGCTCGCCGAGCAGGCCCGACGTCAGGATCTTCGCCGACGAATCCTTCGGGAATTGATACTGGCCGTCGACATCGATCGTGACAAGTGCCTGGTACGTATTCGTGTCGAAGCCGATCGTCTTCACGCGGCCGACCACGACGCCTGCGCTCTTCACGGCCGCGCGCGGCTTCAGCCCGCCGATATTGTCGAATTTCATCTTCACCGAATAGGTCGGCTGAAACGACAGCGAGCTCATGTTGCCGACCTTCAGCGCCAGGAACAGCACCGCAAGGAAGCCCACCACCACGAACAGGCCGACCCAGAAGTCGAGAGCAGTCTTTTTCATCGTCATCCCAAAATTTGGCTTGGCTGAGGCTTAGCTGAACATCAGCGCGGTCAGCAGGAAATCGAGGCCGAGTACGGCGAGCGACGCGAACACGACCGTCTTGGTGGTCGCGCGCGACACGCCCTCGGGCGTGGGCTTCGCTTCATACCCTTGATACAGCGCAATGAAGGTCACGGCGAACCCGAACACGATGCTCTTCAGCACGCCGTTGCCGACGTCGGCCCAGACCTGCACGCCGCCCTGCATCTGCGACCAGAACGCGCCCGGATCGACGCCGATCAGCACGACGCCGACGAAGTAGCCGCCGAGCACGCCGACCGCGTTGAAGATCGCGGCCAGCAGCGGCATCGCGATGATGCCCGCCCACATGCGCGGCGCGATCACGTTCTTGATCGGGTCCACCGCCATCATCTCGAGCGCGGTGAGCTGCTCGCCGGCTTTCATCAGACCGATCTCGGCCGTGAGCGACGTGCCCGCGCGGCCCGCGAACAGCAGCGCGGTGACGACCGGCCCGAGCTCACGCACCAGCGACAGCGCGACCAGCAGGCCGAGCGCCTGCTCGGAACCGTAGCGGTTCAGCGTGTAATACCCCTGCAGGCCGAGCACGAAGCCGACGAACAGCCCCGACACGGCAATGATCACGAACGAATAGTTGCCGAGGAAGTGGATCTGCTTCGTGACCAGCCGCGGCCGGCGCAGCAGCGGGAAGAATTCCAGCACGAGGCGCACGAACAGCCGCGTGCCGTAGCCCGCGCGCTCGAGGCCGCCGATGACGTAACGTCCGATCGCGCTGATCATGCGCGCCCTCCGCCGAGCCCGAAATCCGCTGCGAGCGGCGGGCTCTGGTAATGAAATTTGAACGGGCCGTCCGGCGCACCGTCGATGAACTGCCGCACGCTCGGATCGGTCGATGCGCGCAGCTCGTCGGGCGTACCCTGCGCGAGCACGCCGCCGTTGGCCAGGAAATACACGTAGTCGGCGATCGCGAACGATTCCGGCACGTCGTGCGTGACGAGGATCGACGTGGCGCCCAGCGCCTGGTTCAGCGTGCGGATCAGGTTCGCGGTGATGCCGAGCGAGATCGGATCGAGGCCCGCGAACGGCTCGTCGTACATGATGAGCTGCGGATCGAGCGCGATCGCGCGTGCCAGCGCGATGCGGCGCGCCATCCCGCCCGACACCTCGGACGGCATCAGGTCGCGCGCGCCGCGCAGCCCGACCGCGTTGAGCTTCATCAGCACGAGGTCGCGGATCAGGTCTTCGGGCAGGTCGGTGTGCTCGCGCAGCGCGAACGCGACGTTCTCGAACACCGACATGTCGGTGAACAGCGCGCCGAACTGGAACAGCATGCCCATCTTGCGGCGCAGCGCATACAGGCCGTCGCGCGTTTGCGCGCCGACGTCGGCGCCGTCGAACAGCACCTGGCCGCGGCGCGCACGCACCAGGCCGCCGATCAGGCGCAGCACGGTCGTCTTGCCGCAACCCGACCCGCCCATGACCGCAACGACCTGCCCACGCCCGAAGCGCAGGTTCAGGTTCGACAGGACGAGGCGGTCGCCGTAGCCAAAGTCGACGTCGCGGAGTTCCAGCAGTGTGTCGGTAGGAGTGGGGCTCACGGAGCGGACAATCCTTTTACGCAGAACGCCGAATTATAGGGCCTGCATTGGAATGATGTCGTGACGCCGTTCCGGGCCCTGCGGTCAATGATTGTCAAATTGTCCGGGAAAACATTGCTGCAATGCAACAACAGCAGCCCGATAGTCGGCCGCGCCCGTCACCGCACTGACCACCGCGACACTGCCGACGCCCGTTGCCAGCACGGCCGACAGCGCGTCGAGCCCCACCCCGCCGATCGCGACGAGCGGCGCCTGCGTGCCCGCGAAGCGCGCATAGCGGGTGATCCGGGCGAGCCCCTGCGGCGGCGCCGCAACGGCCTTGGTCGCAGTCGCGTACACGGGGCCGAGCGCCAGGTAGCTCGGGCGTTCGTGCAGCGCCCGCAACATTTCGTAATAGCCGTGGCTCGAAAGTCCGAGCCGCAGGCCCGCCCGCGCGATTGCCGCCAGATCGGCCGTCTCGAGGTCTTCCTGGCCCAGATGAACGCCGTACGCCCCCTCTTCTGCAGCGATCTGCCAGTGATCGTTGATGAACACGCGCGCATCGGGAAAGCGGCGCCCGGCCGCGACCGCACGTGCGATTTCCCGCCGCAAGGTGTCCGGCGTTGCGCCTTTCACACGCAGTTGCACGGTCCGCACACCGCAATCGAGCACGCGCTCGACCCATTCGGCGTCCGGCACGACCGGATAAAGGCCCAGCTGTGCGGGGCACGGTGCGAACGCGGGCTCGGGGGCGGCCGGCAGCCCGGCGACCCGCGGGAACCGCGCG
>NZ_JAAGPG010000283.1:0-10604 GCF_017104665.1 Burkholderia sp. Se-20378
TTGTTTCCATGGGCCGGTCCCGACGGGGCGGTACGCGCTGGCGCACACCCTTTCCCTCCACGACGCTCTTGCGGTCGAGCCGTCGGCGTCGGCGAACGCGGCGTGCGCGTCGGCTTCGGCGGCGCCGTCATGCGCGGCGGAGGCGGTGGCGATGCGCGCCTCGATTTCGCGCAGCGCGGCATCGCCATCGAGCGTGTAGTCGAGCGCCGAGCGATCGACCGCGGGCGTTTCCTGCGACACATGGGCGATCCGCCACGACGGCGGCATCGAGAAATCGCCGCCGTCCGAGTGCAGCTCGCCGCGCAGGACCGAGAACAGGGTCGACTTGCCGGCGCCGTTTGCGCCGATCAGGCCGGCTTTCTCGCCGGGATTGAGCACGAAGGAGGTCGACTCGAACAGCGGCTTGGTGCCGCGCGCAAGGCTGAACTGATTGAAACGGATCACGGCGGAAATGACTGGCCAAAACCGCTATTCTAGACTGCGCGCCGCTCGCGCCGGGCATTGGCCGTTCGGCGGATGTCGCAACGGGGCAATTTCGCCTAGACTCCACGTCGATCCGGTTTCGTAAAAGGAGTGCCCGATGTCCACCCTGTATTCGTTCAGCGCAGAGACGCTTGCCGGTGCGCCGGCCTCGCTCGACGCATATCGCGGCAAGGTGCTGCTGATCGTCAACACCGCGAGCGAGTGTGGTTTCACGCCGCAGTACGCGGGCCTGCAGAAGCTGTACGACCAGTACGCGGCGCGCGGCTTCTATGTGCTCGGCTTCCCGTGCAACCAGTTCGGCAAGCAGGAGCCCGGCGACGCCACGCAGATCGGCGCGTTCTGCGAGCGCAATTTCGGCGTGACGTTCCCGATGTTCGCGAAGATCGACGTGAAGGGCGATCATGCGCATCCGCTGTACCGCTACCTGACCGACGAGGCGCCCGGCATTCTCGGCCTCAAGGCGATCAAGTGGAATTTCACGAAATTCCTGATCAATCGCGAAGGCCGTATCGTCAAGCGCTACGCGCCGTCGACCAAGCCGGACGAAATCGCGGCGGATATCGACAAGCTGCTTTGACGGCTGCCGGCGGCGTTCGCGGCGCCGGTGCGGATCGCACGGGCGCCACCGCCACCGCCACCGTCCCGGCCGTTAGAGGATCGGCGCGAACAGCCGCGCGACGTGCATCGCGATGCGCCGCCAGGCGGGCGACCGGCGGTATTCGCTCGCATCGACCTCGTACGCCTGCGCGAAATCTGCCTCGAGCATCGTCTCGACCTCGTCGGCGAACGTGCGGTCCACGGTCAGCACCATGATCTCGAAATTGAGGCGGAACGAGCGGTTGTCGAGATTCGCGCTGCCGATCGCTGCCGCGATGCGGTCGATCAGCACGACCTTCTGGTGCAGGAAGCCGGGCCGGTAGCGGAACACCTTGACGCCCGCATCGACCAGGTCGCGTGCGTACAGCTTCGACGCTTCGAACACCACGTAGTGATCGCGCCGGCTCGGGATCAGGATGCGCACGTCGACGCCGCGCATCACGGCGAGCTTCAGTGCGGAGATCACGGCTTCGTCGGGGACGAGGTACGGCGTGGTGATCCAGACCCGCTCGCGCGCGGCGTTGATCGCCTCGACGAAGAACAGCGAGCCCGTCTCCTGCTTGTCGGCCGGCCCCATCGGCACCGCGAGGCAGTGCATGTTGTCGCCGGGCTGCGCGGGCGGCGGCAACGCGAGCGGCGGCAGCTTCTGCGTCGCCCAGTGCCAGTCTTCGGCGAACACGTACTGGATGCTCGCGACCACCGGGCCGCGGATCTCGATGTGCGTGTCGCGCCACGGCGACAGGCGCGGCTTCGCGCCGAGATATTCGACGCCGACGTTGTGGCCGCCGACGAACGCGCGATTGCCGTCGACGACGACGATCTTGCGGTGGTTGCGGAAGTTGAGCTGGAAGCGGTTGACGAACTTCCGGTTGGTCGCGAACGGATGAACTTCGACGCCGCCCCGGCGCAGCGTGTCGACGTAGCTGTGCGGGAGGTCGAAGCTGCCGATGCTGTCGTACAGCAGGCAGCAGCGCACGCCGGCTGCCGCGCGCGCGAGCAGCGAGTCGCGCAGCATCCGGCCGAGCGCATCGTCGCGCACGATGAAGAACTGCACCACCACGTAGTCGCGCGCGGCGTCGATGGCCGCCAGGATCGCCGAGAACGTCGCGTCGCCGTTCACCAGCGTGCGCACCGAATTGCCGCCGAGGAACGGCATGCCGCCGAGCCGCGTGAGCGCGAGCACTGCGGCCTGGCCGATTGCGTCGGCGGCCGGGCCGTCGGTCGCGTCGGTGCTGAGCCAGGGCGAGCGCGGTGTGTGCATGCGCAACATTTCCAGCTCGTGGCGCCGGGCGTCGACGTAGCCGGAGAACTTGCTGCGGCCGAGGAACAGGTACGGAATGAGCGTCAGGTACGGCATGGCCGCGAGCGAGACGGCCCACGCGATCGCGCCTTGCGACGTGCGCGTGTTCATGATCGCGTGGCACGCCGCGACGATCCCGAGCACGTGGATGGTCAGGATCAGGGTGCCGAGATGTAGCCAGTCGAGGGTCATGGGCGCGTGACGGACTCCTGAGGTCGCGCGGCCGGGCGGCCGCCTACGCGCATCTTACCCAACCGTGCGGCGCAACGGTGCACCGCACGGTGGGCGAGCCGGAAAGGCTCAGGCCTTGCGGGGCAGGTCCGACGCCTGGATCAGGAAGACGGCGTCGTCGCCCGCGCTGGTGGGCAGCCACGTGAGTTCGAGGCCGCCGAGCGCGGCTTCGACGTTTTCGCGCTCGTTGCCGATCTCGACGACGAGCACGCCGTCGTCGTGCAGCCAGCGATGGGCCTCGGCGACAATGCGTCGCACGATGTCCATCCCGTCATCGCCACCGGCGAGCGCCATCTCCGGCTCGTGCCGGTACTCGGGCGGCAGCGCGGCCATCGACGACGCGTTCACGTACGGCGGGTTCGTCAGGATCACGTCATAGCGTGAGCCCGGATCCGTGCGGAACGCGGGCAGCGGTGCGTAGAGGTCGCCGCGGTGCAGTGCGACGCGGTCTTCGAGGCCGTAGTCGCGCACGTTGATCTCGGCAACTTCGAGTGCCTTGTCGGACAGGTCGACCGCATCGATCTCGGCGTTCGGGAACGCACTCGCCGCGAGGATCGCGAGGCAGCCGGAGCCCGTGCACAGCTCGAGCACCGCGCCAACCTGCTCGGGATCGGCGACGTACGGCTGCAGCCCGTCGTCGAGCAGCTCGCCGATGAACGAGCGCGGCACGATCACGCGTTCGTCGACGTAGAAGCGGTGGCCGTGCATCCACGCTTCATGCGTGAGGTACGCGGCCGGCACGCGGTCGGTCGCGCGACGTTCGATCACTGCGAGCACAGCCGAGATTTCGTCGGGCAGCAGCCGCGCGTCGAGGAACGGTTCGAGCGTGTCGAGCGGCAGGTCGAGCGTGCGCAGCACGAGGTAGGCCGCTTCGTCGTACGCATTGTCGGAGCCGTGGCCGAACGCGAGCTTCGCCTTCGAGAAGCGCGTGACCGCGTAGCGAAGCAGGTCGCGAACAGTGGCAAAAGGTGTCGTCATGCGAAGCTCCATCAGGCGATCAGTTGTTCGAGCACGCGGCGGTACACGTTCTTCAGCGGGTCGACGAAGCGTACTTCGATGTGCTCGTCGATCTTGTGGATGCTGCCGTTCGGTGGGCCGAACTCGATCACCTGCGGGCAGATGCGCGCGATGAAACGGCCGTCCGACGTGCCGCCCGTCGTCGACAGTTCGGTCGTGATGCCGGTCTCGGTGCGGATCGCGTTTTCCAGCGCGCCCGACAGTTCGCCGCGCGGCGTGAGGAACGGCAGGCCGCTCACCGACCACTTCAGCGTGTACTCGAGGCCATGCTTGTCGAGGATCGCATGCACGCGTGCCTGCAGGCCCTCGACCGTGCTGGCGGTCGAGAAGCGGAAGTTGAACAGCAGGTCGGCGTGGCCGGGAATCACGTTGGTCGCGCCGGTGCCGGCGTGCAGGTTCGACACCTGCCAGGTGGTCGGCGGGAAGTATTCGTTGCCTTCGTCCCACTGCTCGGCGGCGAGCTCGGCGAGCGCCGGCGCGAGCAGGTGGATCGGGTTCTTCGCGAGGTGCGGATACGCGATGTGGCCCTGCACGCCCTTGACGACGAGTTCACCCGACATCGAGCCGCGGCGGCCGTTCTTGACGACGTCGCCGAGCTCGGTGGTCGACGTCGGCTCGCCGACGATGCAGTAGTCCATGCGTTCGCCGCGCGTTTCGAGCAGCTCGACGACCTTCACGGTGCCGTCGGTGGCGGGGCCTTCCTCGTCGCTCGTGATCAGGAACGCGATCGTGCCGCGGTGGCCGGGATGGGCCGCGACGAATTCCTCGGACGCGACGACGAACGCCGCGAGCGACGTCTTCATGTCGGCCGCGCCGCGGCCGTACAGTTTGCCGTCACGATGGGCAGGGATGAACGGCGGCGAGCTCCACTGCTCGAGCGGGCCGGTCGGCACGACGTCGGTGTGGCCCGCGAACGCGAGCAGCTTGCCGTCGCGGCC
Source organism: Burkholderia sp. Se-20378 (assembly GCF_017104665.1). Taxonomy (NCBI): domain Bacteria; kingdom Pseudomonadati; phylum Pseudomonadota; class Betaproteobacteria; order Burkholderiales; family Burkholderiaceae; genus Burkholderia; species Burkholderia sp. Se-20378. The sequence continues at coordinate 4,567 of NZ_JAAGPG010000283.1, forward strand.
GTCGGTGCCGCGCTTGACGGCCCACAGGTTGGTCACGCCGTGCGACGCGATGGTCTCGCATTCGAAGCCGAGCGCGGTGAGGCGCTCGGTCATGATCTGCTGGCAATGCTGGTCGTCGGGCGTCACGGACGCGCGGGCGATCAGCTGTTCGGTAAGGGCTAGGGTGGCGGACATGGTTCGGACCACTTTCGATAAAAAATGCCGGCGCGGTGGCCGGCAGCGACAAGACGTCGGGCTGCGCCGACAGGCGCAGCGCGGGCGGCCCTATGCGGCAAACAGCGCCGCGTATTGATCGGCCACGAAGCCGAGCGATTTCACACGGCCGTTGACCACCAGCACGGGGCGCTTGATGACCGACGGCTTGTGGATCATCAGCGCGACCGCGCCGGCCTTCGTTTCGGCGGCCGCCTTCATCGCGTCGTCCAGGCCGCGCCACGTCGTGCCGCGCTTGTTGACGAGCGCGTCGAGCGACACGTCCTTCAGCCAGTCCTCGACGAGCGGTGCGCTGACACCGAGCTTCTTGAAGTCGTGAAATTCGAATTCGACGCCGTGATCGTCGAGCCACACGCGGGCCTTCTTCACGGTGTCGCAGTTCGGAATACCGTAGACGACCACGGTGTGCGGCTTTGCCATCAGTCGCCTCGCAGCAGCTCGTTCAGGCCGACCTTCGCGCGGGTCTTCGCGTCGACCTTCTTGACGATCACCGCGCAGTACAGGCTGTGCGAGCCATCCTTCGACGGCAGGTTGCCGGCGACGACGACCGAGCCGGCCGGGATGCGGCCGTAGCTGACTTCGCCCGTTTCACGATCGTAGATCTTGGTGCTCTGGCCGAGGTACACGCCCATCGAGATCACCGAGTTTTCCTCGACGATCACGCCTTCGACGACTTCCGAGCGCGCGCCGATGAAGCAGTTGTCTTCGATGATGACCGGGTTCGCCTGCAGCGGCTCGAGCACGCCGCCGATGCCGACGCCGCCCGACAGGTGCACGTTCTTGCCGATCTGCGCGCACGAACCGACCGTTGCCCACGTGTCGACCATCGTGCCTTCGTCGACGTACGCGCCGATGTTGGTGTACGACGGCATCAGCACGACGTTCTTCGCGATGAACGAGCCGCGGCGCGCGATGGCCGGCGGGACGACGCGGAAGCCGCCCGCGGCGAAATCTTCAGCCGTGTAGTTCGCGAACTTCGACGGCACCTTGTCGTAGAACTGCGAGTAGCCGCCGGCGGGCATCGGCGCGTTGTCCTCCAGGCGGAACGACAGCAGCACGGCCTTCTTCAGCCACTGGTGCACGGTCCAGTTGCCGTCGATCTTCTCGGCCACGCGCAGCGCGCCTTTGTCGAGCTGCTCGATCGCGTGCGCGACGGCTTCGCGGACGTCGGCCGGTGCGGCCTTCGGCGACAGCTCGGCGCGGTTTTCCCAGGCGGTATCGATGATTTGCTGAAGTTGTTGCGACATGTTCGTTTTCGCAGGAGATGGATGGAATTGATCGGATGGACGATTACCGCGCGAGAGAGCGGCAGAAATCGACGATGCGTTGCGCGCCCTCGACGCATTCGGGGGTGCCCGCGACGAGCGCGATCCGGATGAAATCGCGGCCCGGATTCGTGCCGTGCGCGTCACGCGCCAGGTACGAGCCGGGCAGAACCGTCACATTATAGTCGGCGTACAGGCGGCGGGCGAACTCGGTGTCCGACAGCCCGGTGCGCGACACGTTGGCCCACAGGTAGAACGCCGCGTCGGGCAGCTTCACGTCGATCACGTCGGCAAGCAGCGGCGTGACGGTATTGAACTTCTGCAGGTACAGCGCGCGGTTCTCGCGCACGTGCGCCTCGTCGTTCCACGCGGCGATGCTCGCGTGCTGCCAGACCGGCGACAGCGCCGCGCCGTGGTAGGTGCGGTACAGCAGGAATTTCTTCAGCAGCGCCGCGTCGCCGGCGACGAAGCCCGAGCGCATGCCCGGCACGTTCGAGCGCTTCGACAGGCTCGACAGCATCACGAGCCGCTCGAAGCCGCGGCCGAGGCGGTGCGCGGCCTCGAGGCCGCCCAGCGGCGGCGCCGCTTCGTCGAAATAGATTTCCGAATAGCACTCGTCGGATGCGATCACGAAACCGTGGCGGTCGGACAGCGCGAACAGCTCGCGCCAGTCGTCGAGCGTCAGCACGGCGCCCGTCGGGTTGCCCGGCGAGCAGACGTACAGCAGTTGCGTGCGCGCCCAGACTTCGTCGGGCACGGACGCGTAGTCGCACGCGAAGTTGCGGGCCGGGTCGCTGTTCGCGAAATAGGGTTCGGCACCGGCCAGCAGCGCCGCGCCTTCGTAAATTTGATAGAAAGGATTCGGACAGAGTACGATCGCCTTCTCGCCCTGTTCGGACGGGCGTGCGTCGATCACCGTCTGCGCAAGCGAGAACAGCGCCTCGCGCGACCCCGACACGGGCAGCACCTGCGTGGCCGGATCGATGGCCGGCAGCCCGTAGCGGCGCTCGAGCCAGTGCGCGATCGACGTGCGCAGCGCGTCCGAGCCGGCGGTGGCCGGGTACGACGCGAGACCGTCGAGCGCGGCCACCACGGCGTCGCGAATCAGCGCCGGGGTCGCATGTTTGGGCTCGCCGATGCCGAAGCTGATCGGTTTGAGGGCGCCGGAGGGCGTCACGTCCTTGAACAGGGCGCGCAGCTTTTCGAAGGGATAGGGCTGGAGCGAGTCGAGTCGAGGGTTCACGGGCGAAGCGGCCATCGCGGCCGGTTGGAGCGAAAGAAGCGGCGGGCGCGCCGCGCGGCTGCGAACGGGCGCCGATGGCGCGCGGGTCGCAACGGACGATTATAGCGTGACGGAATGCGGTCACGGCCTGCCGGAACGGCGGCCGGGCCGGTCGAATAAAGGGTATTGAACCAAATGAATAACGCGGTACGCGGCAGCCTGCCGACGCTGGCCATCCTGATCGGCGCATCGGTATGGGGCCTGATCTGGTATCCGCTGCGGATCCTGGCATCGCTCGGCGTGACGGGCACGCTGGCAAGCGCGCTGACGAGCCTCGTCGCGTTCCTGTTCGTGATCGTCGCGCGGCACCGCACGATCTCGACGCTGCGCTGGCACTGGGTGCTGCCCGGCATCGCGGTGACGGCCGGCGTGACGAACCTCGGGTTCGTGTGGGGCACGATCCACGGCGAAGTGCTGCGCGTGATGCTGCTGTTCTACCTGACCCCCGCGTGGACCGCGATCTACGCGCACTTCCTGCTGCGCGAGCGGCTGACCTGGGCTGGCGCGGGGCTCGCGGCGCTGTCGATCGGCGGCGCGATGCTGATGCTGTGGTCGCCGAAGCTCGGCCTGCCGCTGCCGGCCACCCCGGCCGAATGGGCCGGTCTCGCGGCCGGGTTGAGCTTCGCGATGAGCAACGTGCTCGTGATCAAGGCGAGCCGCGAGCTGCCGGAGATGCGCGCCGAGATGCGCACCGCGACGCTGTTCGGCGGCGCGGCCGTGTTCGGCGCGATCGCGTCGCTGTTCGAGGGGCTGCCGGCGGTGCCGGCAGGCGGGCACCTCAGCTCGGCCGCGCTGATCATCGTTGCGATCGGCGTGACGATGGCGTCGAACAACCTGCTCGTGCAGTACGGGCTGGCGCGTGTGCCGGCGAACCGTGCGTCGATCATCATGCTGTTCGAGATCGTGATCACCGCGCTGTCGGCGTGGGTGTTCGCGAACGAGCTGCCGACCGCGCGCGAGTGGGCGGGCGGCGCGTGCATCGTGCTGGCGACGCTGCTGTCGAGCCGGGTCCATCGTGCCGCGCCGGCACCGGACAAACCCGGCGACGGTCGGGACGGCGCACGCGCGATGGTATGATGGAAGCCGTTTGCGGGGCCCAACGCAGTATGCGCGCGGCCCCGCTTTTGAATTCCGGGGCGCGTCGCGCGCATGGGCCGTCCGGCCTCGCGCAGTGCGGCTCCGTCCGTTTCACACCTTCTTCACATCCGATACCGCCGTGCGTCTGAGCTCGATCAAACTCGCTGGCTTCAAATCCTTTGTCGATCCCACGCATTTCCAGGTTCCGGGCCAGCTTGTCGGCGTGGTGGGCCCGAACGGGTGCGGCAAGTCCAACATCATCGATGCCGTGCGCTGGGTGCTCGGCGAGTCGCGCGCTTCCGAGCTGCGCGGCGAATCGATGCAGGACGTGATCTTCAACGGCTCGACCGCCCGCAAGCCCGGCAGCCGGGCCAGTGTCGAACTGATCTTCGACAACTCCGACGGCCGCGCGGCCGGCCAGTGGGGCCAGTACGGCGAGATCGCCGTGAAGCGCGTGCTCACGCGCGACGGCACGTCGAGTTACTACATCAACAACCTGCCGGCGCGCCGCCGCGACATCCAGGACATCTTCCTCGGCACCGGCCTCGGGCCGCGTGCGTACGCGATCATCGGGCAGGGCATGATCGCGCGGATAATCGAGGCGAAGCCGGAAGAGTTGCGCGTGTTCCTCGAGGAAGCCGCGGGCGTGTCGAAGTACAAGGAGCGCCGCCGCGAGACCGAGAACCGCCTGCACGACACGCGCGAGAACCTGACGCGCGTCGAGGACATCGTCCGCGAACTCGGTGCGAACCTCGAGAAGCTCGAGGCGCAGGCCGTCGTGGCCACCAAGTACAAGGAACTCGTCGCCGACGGCGAGGAAAAGCAGCGCCTGTTGTGGCTGCTGCGCAAGAACGAGGCCGCCGGCGAGCAGCACAAGCAGCAGCGCGCGATCGAACAGGCGCAGATCGACCTCGAGGCGCAGACGGCGAAGCTGCGTGAAGTCGAGGCGCAGCTCGAGACGCTGCGCGTGGCGCATTACTCGGCAAGCGACGCAATGCAGGGCGCGCAGGGTTCGCTCTACGAAGCGAACGCCGAGGTGAGCCGCCTCGAAGCCGAGATCAAGTTCATCGTCGAATCGCGCAATCGCGTGCAGGCGCAGATCGCCGCGCTGAATGCGCAGCGCGAGCAATGGCGCGCGCAGGCCGAGAAGGCGCAGGACGAGCTCGAAGAAGCCGAAGAAGCGCGCGCGATGGCCGACGAGAAGGCCGCGCTCGCCGAAGACAACGCCGCCGCGAAGCACGACGCGCTGCCGGCGCTCGAAGCGAAGTTCCGCGATGCGCAGTCGCAGCTCAACGACGAGCGCGCGCGGATCGCGCAGACCGAACAGTCGCTGAAGCTCGAAGCCGCGCACCAGCGCAACGCCGACCAGCAGCTCCAGCAGCTTCAGCAGCGCCATGAGCGCCTGAAGAGTGAAGCGGGCGGGCTCGACGCGCCGGACGAGGCCCAGCTCGACGAGCTGCGCATGCAGCTCGCCGAACAGGAAGAGATCCTGGCCGAGGCGCAGGCGCGCCTCGCCGACGCGCAGGAAACGGTGCCGCGCCTCGATGGCGAGCGCCGTGCCGCGCAGGAGCGCGTGCAGGCCGAAGCCGCGCAGATCCACCAGCTCGAGGCGCGTCTCGCTGCGCTGAAGCAGCTGCAGGAAAACGTGCAGACCGAAGGCAAGGTGCAGCCGTGGCTCGACAAGCACGAGCTTGGCGCGCTGCCGCGTCTGTGGAAGAAGCTCCATGTCGAAGCGGGCTGGGAAGCGGCGCTCGAAGCCGTGCTGCGCGAGCGCCTCGCCGCGCTCGAAGTGTCGAATCTCGACTGGGTGAAAGCTTTTGCCACCGACGCACCGCCCGCGAAGCTCGCGTTCTACGCACCGCCCGCGGCCGGCGAACCGCCGGCGGCCGTGGCCGGCCTGCGTCCGGTGCTGTCGCTCGTGCGCATCGACGACGCGGGCATCCGCGCGGTGCTGAACGACTGGCTCGGCAACGTGTACGTCGCCGACGACATCGCGCAGGCACTTGCAACGCGCACGCAGCTGCCGGCAGGCGGTGCGTTCGTCGTCAAGGCCGGCCATATCGTTACGCGCGTCGGCGTGCAGCTGTATGCCGCCGATTCGGAGCAGGCCGGGATGCTGGCCCGCCAGCAGGAAATCGAAAACCTGACGCGCCAGGTGCGTGCGCAGGCGCTGCTCGCCGACGAGGCGCGTACGGCCGCCG
>NZ_JAAGPG010000284.1:0-10614 GCF_017104665.1 Burkholderia sp. Se-20378
TGCCGTGCTCGTCGCGGACGCGCTCGCACGGCTCGCATTCGGCCCGTGGCGGCGCCTCGCCGCGCTCGTCGTCGCGATAGCAGCGATTTCGGTGCCGCTCGCGAGCGGCTGGTGGGACGGCCTGTCCGTGATGCGCGAATACGCGGTGCGCAGCGACGACTTCTGGATCGAGGCGATCCGGCACGTGTCGCTCGCCGGTGGCTCGGTGGCCGCCGCGCTCGTCGCGGGCGTGCCGCTCGGCATCGCCTGCGCGCGCATCGCGGCGGTGCGTACCGTCGCGATGCCCGTGCTCAATATCGTGCAGACGATCCCCAGCATCGCGATGTACGGGCTGATGATGGCGCCGCTCGGTTTGCTCGCCGCACACGTGCCGCTCGCGGCCGCGCTCGGTATCCGCGGCATCGGCGTCGCGCCGGCCGTGCTCGCGCTGTTCCTGTATTCGCTGCTGCCGATCGCGTCGAGCGTCGTGGTCGGGCTCGGCCAAGTGCCGCCGCACGTCACGGAAGCGGCGCGCGCGATGGGCATGACGCGCGCGCAGCGGCTGCTGCGCGTCGATCTCGTGCTCGCGCTGCCGGTGATCCTGAGCGGCGTGCGCATCGTACTTGTGCAGAACATCGGGCTGACCGCGGTCGCCGCGCTGATCGGCGGCGGCGGCTTCGGCACCTTCATCTTCCAGGGGATCGGGCAATCGGCCGCCGATCTCGTGCTGCTCGGCGCGATCCCGACGATCGTGCTCGCGCTGGTGGCGGCCGTGATATTCGAAGCCGCGACCACGCTCGCGAAGGGGCGTGCAGGATGATCGAGATCGAACGTGCGGGCAAACGCTTCGGCGATATCGTCGCCGTCGACGACGTCTCGCTGACGATGAAACGCGGCACGATCACCGCGCTCGTCGGCGCATCGGGCAGCGGCAAGTCGACGCTGCTGCGCATGATCAACCGGCTGATCGCGCCCACCAGCGGCACGATCCGTATCGACGGTGTCGATACGGCCGCCGTCGCACCCGAACAGTTGCGTCGCGGCATCGGCTATGCGATCCAGGGGCACGGCCTGTTTCCGCACTGGAGCGTCGCGCGCAACATCGCGACCGTGCCGCGCCTGCTCGGCTGGCCGGCCGATCGCATCGATGCGCGCGTGAACGAATTGCTCGACCTGTTTCATCTCGCGCCGGCCGAGTTCGCGGACAAGCTGCCGCACGAACTGTCGGGCGGCCAGCAACAACGCGTCGGCGTTGCGCGTGCGCTCGCAGCCGAGCCCGCGATGCTGCTGATGGACGAGCCGTTCGGCGCGCTCGATCCGATCATCCGCAACAAGGCGCAGGACGACCTGTTCGCGTTGCAGCGCCGCCTCGGCATCACCGTCGTGATCGTCACGCACGATATCGAGGAAGCGCTGAAGCTCGGCGACACGATCGCGGTGATGGACGGCGGCCGGTTGCTGCAGGTCGCCTCGCCGGCCGAGATACTCGGCAAGCCGGCAGCCGGCGTCGTCGAGCAGCTCGTCGCAGGCGTCGACCGGCCGCTGCGCCTGCTCGCGCTGACGCCGATCGACGCAGTGGCGGAACCCGGTCATGCCGACGGCGAACCGATCGCCGCGACACGCACGCTGCGCGATGCCGTGTCCGAGCTGCTGTGGCGCGGTGTCGATGTGCTGCCGGTCGAAGCCGGCGACGGCCACAACACGCGCCGCATCACGCTCGACGCGATCCGTGCGCACGCAAGGAAGCCCGCATGACGACGCGCAGCAACGTGCAGCCCGGACGATCGGCGCTTCCTGCCACCGTCGCGCGCGCGGCGGCGCTCGCGCTGCTGCTCGTGTTGCTGCTGCGCCCCGCATGGCTGCAAGGCTTGTTCGCGCCGTTCGCGGACAACGGCGCACCCGTCATCTACGATCGCGCCAGCCTGCTCGACCTCACGCTCGCGCATCTCGGCACGGTCGCGTTGTCGAGCGTGATCGGCACGATCGTCGCGGTCGCGGCCGGCATCGCGGTCACGCGGCCGTGGGGCGCGGATTTCCTGCCGGTCGCGCGCAGCGTCGTGGACATCGGCCAGACCTTCCCGCCCGTCGCGGTGCTCGCGCTCGCAGTGCCGGCCGTCGGCTTCGGCTTGAAGCCCGTGCTGATCGCACTCGTGCTGTATGGCCTCCTGCCCGTGTTCGAAAGCACGATCGCCGGGCTCGAGGACGTGCCGCGCGACGTCGTCGATGCCGCACGCGGGATGGGAATGAGCGGCTGGCAGCAACTCGTGTCGGTCGAGTTGCCGCTCGCGTTTCCGGTGATCGTCAACGGGGTCCGGCTCGCGGTCGTGATCAACCTCGGCACCGCGACGATCGGCTCGACGGTCGCCGCGCGCGGGCTCGGCGACGTGATCATCGCGGGCCTGCAGACGTCGAACACCGCGTTCGTGCTGCAGGGCGGCGTGATCGTCGGGCTGCTCGCGGTGCTCGTCAGCGACGCGATCGGCGCGATTGCACGGGTGGCGGCCGCACGGCGCGCGTAATGCGGGTAATGCGCGTAGTACACGTAGTGCCACATCCTGTCGCACACGAATGCATGTAAAAACGACCGAAACGCCACGCCCGGCGACGTTCATCCGGACTCCGATGCGTGTCCGCGCAACGATCGGATCGCCGCCCGACGCGAATCGACACAAGCCTACATGCCGCTTTCATTCGAACCGGCACTCGACCACCGGCCGCGATTGGCCGATATACTAGGCGCCTTCCAATTCCCACACTCCACCATGCGACGGTTTCTCTGGCTGATCGTGCTTTCGCTCGGTATCGCGCAACAGGCATCGGCGCAACAGGCGCCCGCACTGCCTGCGTCCGCGCCCGAAGCGGCCGCATCGGCGCCGTCCGTCGCATCCGCGCCGCTCGCCGACACCAACGATCAGCCGAACGAAGCAAACCGCCGCATCACGTCCTACCTGACGAAGAAGTTCGGCGTTGCAAAAGAGCGGGCCGCGAAGCTTGCCGATATCGTGAGCGTCACTGCGACGAAATATTCGCTGCCTCCCGCCCTCGTTTACGCCATTATTTCGATCGAATCGCGCTTCCAGGAAAAGGCGCGCGGCCAGCATGGCGCGACCGGGCTGATGCAGGTCGTGCCGGCCGCGCACCGCGGCCTGGTGCGCAACGTGAAGGACCTGACCGAACCGAACGCAAACGTCGAAGTCGGGTCGGCGATCCTGTCGGGCTACGTGAGAGCCGCCGGTGGCGACGTGCGGGCCGGACTGAGGAGCTACAGCGGCGGTTCGAGCGCGTATGCGGCGAAGGTGATGCAGCGGGTCGATTCATTCCGCTTCGTGCTCGAACCGGACGACGACGCGAAAGCCGCGAATCCCTCGAATGATACGAACGGCCGCATGGTGCCGGTCAGCGAAAAGACGAGCCCGACGGCGGCCCGCAACAACTGATCCCGGTTTCGTTCGACGCGCATGCGCCACGCCACCCGCTTCCTTGCCGTCGCCGCACTGGCGATTGGCCACTCCATCGCGTTTGCCGCCGTCGATTGCGAGCAACACGGCCCGACGATGAACAACGTACGGACCTGCGTACTCGATCAGAACAACCAGGCCGTCGAACGCGCATACCGGTCGCTCGAGCACAGGCTCAAGCAGCGCAACCCCGATGCCGCCAGCGCGCTCGCGAAATCGCAAGCAAGCTGGACCCGCTTTGCCGACGACACCTGCGACTACGTGAAAACCGCCAATCCGCAGCAGATGATCCCGGAAGACGCGCGGATGAACTGCTGGGTCGATTTCAGCCAGGCACGCGTGCGCATCCTGAAGAAATGGGAATCACAGCTGGACGCGCCGTCACCGGCGCAGAACTGAACGACGAACGGATACCCGCTCGTCACGTCTGCACGAAACGCTCCCGCAGAAACTCGATGAAATGCTGCGTCTTCGCGGGCAGCAGCCGCGTTTCCGTCATCGCATAGACCGGAATCGGCTCGCCCTCCCAATCGGGCATCACGCGGCGCAGCCGGCCCGCGGCCAGGTCATCCGCGACGATCGCTTCGGATAGCAAAATGATGCCCGCATCGAGCGTGGCCAGGCGCCGCAGCATGCCGACGTTATTTCCCGCGAAACGGCTGCTCACCGGTACCGCGACGGTGTGCGTGCCGTGGTGCAGCGTCCACGTGCCGGCCCTCGCCAGGCTGAGGCACGCGTGCCGCGCCAGGTCGTCCGGCGTGCGCGGCTCGCCCTCGCGCGCGAGATAGCCGGGCGACGCATACAGGTAGTTCCCGAGCGTGGCCAGCCGCCGCGCGATCAGTCGAGAATCTTCGGATTCGCCCATGCGGATCGCCACGTCGAACGGTTCGCTCACCAGATCGACACGCCGCGACGTCAGCTCGAAATCGAACGTCAGCTTCGGGTAACGCGTCGAGAACTCGACGATCAGCGGCGCCAAGTAGGTCACCGCGAAATCGACCGGAAACGATGCGCGCAGCACGCCGGTCGGCTCCGCCAGCAGCCCGCCGAGCTGCTCGTGCGCGAGCCGCGCCTCGTCGACGATGCGCTTGCAGCGCTCGAAGTAAAGCTGGCCGGCCTCCGTCAGTTCGATCCGGCGCGTCGTGCGATGCAGCAGCCGCAGCCCGATCGCCTTCTCCAGCGCGCCGATGCGCCGCGACAGCGTCGAGTTCGGCATCCCCAGCGTCTCGGCCGCGCTGCGAAAGCCCTTCGCCTTCACGACTTCGACGAACAACGCCATGTCGTTCAGCAGTTCCATGCTCATTGCCCCACCAATGGATCAATGTTATCCAGATTACCCGGTTTATCCCGAAAAGGAAGCAATGGATGATGGGAGTGTGGAGGCGAGGTCCGCACACCCGTGCGCGGCCGGCGCCCGAGGCGGCACCGACCTGGCGCCGCTATCCCGAATCTCGAGGAGCAACGCATCATGAGCCAACTGTTCACCCCGGCCCGCGTGGGCCGCTACACGCTGCAGAACCGCCTCGTCATGGCGCCGATGACCCGCAGCCGCGCCGCCTTCGACGGCACGCCGGGCCAATGGGCTGCCGAATACTACGCGCAGCGCGCGAGCCTGGGCCTGATCGTCACCGAAGGCACGCAGCCTTCCGACGACGGGCAGGGCTATCTCACCACGCCCGGCATCTATACCGACGCGCACGTCGCCGGCTGGAAGGCCATCAGCGACGCCGTGCATGCGCGCGGCAGCCGCCTGTTCATCCAGCTGATGCACGTCGGGCGCATGTCGCATCCCGACAATACGCCGCATCACCGGCAGGCCGTCGCACCGTCGGCGATCGCACCGGGTGCGCAGATGTTCACGGTGAAGGGCATGCTGGACATCCCCGTGCCGCGCGCATTGACGACCGAGGAAGTGCGCGCGACCGTCGAGGACTTCCGCACCGCGGCACGCCGCGCGATCGAGGCCGGTGCCGACGGCGTCGAAATCCACGGTGCGAACGGGTATCTCGTCCAGCAGTTCTTCTCGCCGAATGCGAACACGCGCACCGACGTGTATGGCGGCTCGATCGAGAACCGCGCCCGCTTCGCGATCGAGGTCGCGACGGCGATCGCCGACGAGATCGGCGCCGACCGCACCGCGATCCGCCTGTCGCCCGGCGCCACGCTCGGCGGCGTGGACGAAGGCGAGCAAGGGCCGGACCTGAACCGCTATCTGGCGACCGAACTCGACCGTCTCGGCCTCGCTTACCTGCACGTGATGCATCACGGCAACGAAGCGCTGCTGGCCGACCTGCGCGCGCGCTGGAGCGGCATGCTGATCCTGAACCGCCCGGGCCGCCCGCGCGACGCGATCGGCGACGACCTGAAGTCGGGGCTGGCCGATCTCGAAGCGTACGGGCAGATGGTGCTGGCGAATCCGGATTTCGTGACGCGGGTGAAGACCGGCGCGCCGATGAACGACGCGCGGCGCGAAACGTTCTTTGGCGGCGATGCGCGCGGGTATGTCGACTATCCGGCGCTGGATGGGGCGGCTGCGGCTTGATGCTTCGGCTCAGGGTGATCGCAAGGACACGCTGGAACGCATGTTGCGGCGATCGCCCGGTGAACCCTCGATTTCAAAGGAGATCGATGTTCACCTTGGACACCATAGGCGCGATACGCAGCACACGGTCTGCCTGATCACGCACGTACTCCGAAATATTGCCTACCCATCCACGTTCGTCGCCCGCGTAAACGTCGGACTCCGCCAATTCCGGCGCGAGCTTCTTCGCCAGACTTGCCATCTTCGACATTTCCCGCGCGACGAGCGATGGCCGGATCTGCGTGCGATGCGCAAAATCCGCGAGTGCGAACGCGGTCAATTCCTCCGTGCGAAACACATCCCCGTAAGCCATCGCCATGTCCTGGACGTACGCGTCGCCATACACGTTGACGCAAACGAGGTCGTAAAGCGGGGCCGGCGCAAGCCCGCCACCGCTGACGAAAAACGAGATGTTCTTGCCATGCGCGTCGCTGTTGCCGATCAGCAGTTGCAGCAGTGCCCAGCGCAGCATTGCCGTGCGCGCGGCTGCCGGAGTCTCGAGATACGGCGTCAGCGAGAACAGCTTCTCGAAGCTCACGCCTTCGCGAATATTGCGCACGTCCGCGTTGTTACCGAGGTTGCGTTCGTACTTGAGCGTCGCCGGCAAATCCAATGCCTGGCATCCGTCGATGACATGAAGACGCCGCACCGCACGGACGCGCGTCGGATCGTCCGGCTCGGTCGTCACGATCCGGTCGAAGCGCTCGATGAGCAGAATGGGTTCCGGGATGCGGCGAATCTCGACGGGCGCCACTGGCAGCCCCATTCGAGCGGCCAGCGTCATGCAGAAATGCTCGTTGGCGACCATGAACGGCGCATGCGGGTTGCCCGACTCCGGCTTCAGAATGTGCGTGCTGCTGAGCGCCCCTTCGACGAGTGCAAATTGCTCCCCCTCGACCAGCACCTGCAGCTTGTCCTGATGGCCGGCAATCGACAGACGCACCTGGCCGTCCCACACCGGAAACGGGATCGCGTCGCGCTTGCGAATGCGGTCGGTCAATTCCTCCGCGGATATCACGCGACGTTCCGACTCGTGGGCTTCCGGCGCCTGCGCATCCTCGGCGTCGTCCGGCAGGAAACTCAGCGCGCCGACCGGCTCCTTGCCGAGCATCCGGATCAGGCCGAACACGTTGTCCTTCGATAGCTGGTACATCGCCGCGGCCACTTCAAGCGCACGCCCCTCGGGCAACAAATTGCCGATGAAGCGCTGCACCGCGCCCACGGGAAGCGAACGACCGTCGAGCGGAATGCACGGCGACAACGCGAACGCATCGGCGCGTGCCTGCCATGTCGGGTCATACGAAAAACCGTAGTCATCCTGACTGGCGTCGTAGGTCAGCTGCCCAACGGGCGAACCGTTGGTCGAGATGCGCAGGCGATGAACCATCACGCGCCCTCCCGCGACCCCGCCGGAACAGTCGGCTCGGCCAGTTCGTGCAAGGCCTTGCGCGCGACGGGCACTTCGCGTTTCGGTACGACGAGCAGATTGAGCCCCAGACCGTCGAGTACCTTGAACAACTTGTCGAGGCTCACTGCCCGGCCGTTTTCGAGCCGCGACAGCACATCCTTGGAGACGCCGAGCATGTCGGCTGCGTCGTCGATCCGCATCTGGTTCTGCGCCCGCCGGTTGCGGACGAGCGCCCCCAACGCCGCGAGATCCTGCGCAAGCGGGTCGGGTGATGCAATCGGGCGAGGTAAGGTGCGGGCCATAATTCCGGGATACCAGGAACAAAACGCCGTCGAATACGAATCGACGGCATTGTTACGAGAATATCGGAATTATAGATCTGAACGGTGGCGAGGGCCAATTGTTCTCATATTTCAGGAACAAATGACGGCACACTCAAGGTCGGCACATTATTCTCATATTTCAGGAACTATACAGACCAACACGTGCCACGCTGGCGGCCGACCGGCATCGTTGCGACGCGCTCGTCGACCGCCTCTACTGCATCAAAACTGCCCCGCCGCCCCCGTCCATCGCAAGTAATCCCCGCGCGTCCAGTCGAGCGACACACCGACGCGCTTCGTTCCGGGCCGGATCTTCGGCTTGTACACCGACAGCGTCAGCGACTCCAGCGCCGGCCACTCCCGGAACGACAGCACCGCGATATCGGCGACGAGCGTCTCGAGCAACCGCGTATGCGGCTTGTGCGACAGGAACGCAGCAAGGCGCGCGCAATAGCCGTCGTAATCGATCCACTCGCCCTGCTCGCTCGGCTCGCACCGGTAGCCGAGCCTTGCATCGATCACGATCGGCTGCGGCGCCTCATGCTCGTGCGCATGAATGCCGATCCGCGCGGGCACCTTCAGTTCGTCGACGAACACGCTCCAGCCGCGCCCGCGCAGGCGCGGCGCGTCGATCGCCACGAACGGTTCGTCGAACGGCTTCATGATGCAAGCGGCGCGGCCGCGTCGAGCATGATGCGCACGAAGTAGTCGGCGAAGCTGCGGCGCAGGACGATCTCGAACGCATCGTCACCGGTCGGGATCAGCACGATCGACGACTTGAAGTAGTGCGACTGCGCACACTGGCCCGGCTTGAACGCACGCGGATGGAGATCGAGCGGGCAGCCGCGTGCGAGCACGTCGCGCACGCGTTCGCCACTGATCTCGACCACCGTATAGCCGCTGCCGACGTCGACGGCCGCCGCATACGAACCCTGCACGGCCTCCGCGAGCTGCGCCTCCAGCACGCCGGCCTGCACGGGCCCGTTCGAGCGCACGAGCCACTCGTCGGGACCGAGCCACAGCACGTCGTACTCGGCGCCGCGCGCCACCGTGTTCGGCGCCGCGGGCGGCCGGCAGCCGACCACGCGCTCGAACGCGCTGACGAACGCCGGATCGCTCAACTCGCCGCGCACGTTGACGAGATCGAGGAACGGCCGCTCGCGCAGCGTGAACTTCTTCGATGCGCGCGCCTGGTGCGGCTTCAGCACGTCGGCCGCGCCGACGAACGGCGACTCAAGCGTCGCGCCGCCCGCGCCCGCCACCTGCGTCTGGTTTCTGGTTTCATTCCACATGCTGGCGCACCCCTTCGGTATCGTAGAAAACCGGGCTCGAGATCTTCGCGGTGATGCGCTTGCCGTTGGCCAGCGGAATCACGACGCTCTCGCCCATCTTGTTCAGGCCGCCCTTCACCACAGCAAGCGCGATCGAGCGCTTCAGGATCGGGCTGTAGTAGCTCGACGTCACGTGTCCGATCATCGGCGTCGGATCGACCGCCGACACCTGCGTGTCCTTTGCGATGATCTGCGCGCCTTCCGGCAGCACGAACTGTTCGTCCTCGGTCAGCAGGCCGACGAACTGCTTGCGGCCTTCCTTCGAGGTGTCCGAGCGAGCGAGCGAACGCTTGCCGAGGAAGTCCTTCGACTTCGCGACGACGCCGCCCATCCCGAGGTCGTACGGCGTGATCGAGCCGTCGGTATCCTGGCCGACGATGATGTAGCCCTTCTCCGCGCGCAGCACGTGCATCGTCTCGGTGCCGTACGGCGTGATGTCGAACTCGGCACCGGCCGCCATCAATGCTTCCCACACCGCGCGGCCCGCGTTCGCCGGCACGTTCACTTCATAGGCGAGCTCGCCCGAGAAGCTGATCCGCATCACGCGCGCCTTCGCGCCTGCAACCGTACCGTTCCGGTAGCTCATGAACGGGAACGCCTCGTTGCCGAAGTCGATGTCCTGGCACACCTTCTGCACGACCTTGCGGCTCTTCGGGCCGACCACCGCGAACGTCGCCCAGTGATCGGTGACCGACGACAGTCGCACCTTCATGTCGGGCCATTCGGTCTGCAGCCAGCGCTCGAGCCACGTGAGCACGCGCGCCGCACCGCCCGTCGTGGTCGTCATCATGAAATGCTGGTCGGCAAGGCGCACCGTCACGCCGTCGTCGAACACCATCCCGTTCTCGTCGAGCATCAGCCCGTAGCGGCACTTGCCCACTTCGAGCTTGTTCCACGGGTTCGTGTACATCCAGTTCAGCAGCTTCACTGCGTCCGGGCCCTGGATGTCGATCTTGCCGAGCGTCGACGCGTCGAGGATGCCGACGCTGTTGCGCACCGCCAGGCATTCGCGCTTCACGGCCGCATGGAGATCCTCGCCGTTCTTCGGGAAGTACCACGGCCGCTTCCAGTTGCCGACGTCCTCGAACAGCGCGCCGTGCTCGACGTGCCACTCGTGCACGCAGGTCTTGCGGATCGGGTCGAGGAAATCGCCGAGCTCGCGGCCCGCGAACGTGCCGAACGACACGGGCGTGTAGTTCGGGCGGAACGTCGTCGTGCCCGTTTCCGGAATCGTCTTGCCGAGCGCCCCCGCGAGGATCGCCATCCCGTTGATGTTGCCGAGCTTGCCCTGGTCGGTGCCGAAGCCCATCGCCGTGTAGCGCTTCACGTGCTCGACCGACTCGAAGCCTTCGCGCGCGGCCAGCAGGATGTCCGCGGCCGACACGTCGTTCTGGAAGTCGACGAACTGCTTCGGCCCGCGCGCCGCGGCTTCGCGGCTGCCGACCAGCCACAGCGGCTGCAGTGCGCCTTCGACGGCTTCCGCGACCTGCGGCGCGACCGCGCGCTGCGCAGCCGTGAAGCCCGCCGCCTTCGC
>NZ_JAAGPG010000285.1:0-10513 GCF_017104665.1 Burkholderia sp. Se-20378
TACCTCGTACCAGCCGCGGCTGCCGGTCGACGACGCGAAGCCGCGCGCCAGCGTGCCGCCCGCGTAGAAGCCGACGAAGTCGAGCCCACGCGCGCATTCGGCCACGATTCGCGCGAGCCCGTCCGCGTTCGGCAGGCGCCCGGTGCGACGCGTTTCCTGCAGCCACGACGAGGTATCGAACAGCAGGTGCGGATCGTCCTGCGCATCGCGCAGGCCGTCGCGCAGCACGGCAACCGCGTCCGCCAGTTCGCGCAGGTCGGCCGCCGCATCGCCGCAGACGGTCAGCGCCGAGTGCGCCTGTCGCGCCCCGTCGACGAGCCGCACGGACAGCCGCCCTTGCGTGACGCGCCCGGTCTGGCGAATCCTGCCGCCATTGAAACGGATGAAGTCGGACGTTTCGCCGGAGAAGCCGAGCAGCACGGTTTCGGTCGGCGTCGTCAACCGTTGCGCGTCGTCGGCGAGCCGGGTGAAATGCGCGTGCCAGTCGATTCCG
Organism: Burkholderia sp. Se-20378; assembly: GCF_017104665.1. Taxonomy (NCBI): domain Bacteria; kingdom Pseudomonadati; phylum Pseudomonadota; class Betaproteobacteria; order Burkholderiales; family Burkholderiaceae; genus Burkholderia; species Burkholderia sp. Se-20378. The sequence continues at coordinate 494 of NZ_JAAGPG010000285.1, forward strand.
GCCTGGCGTGCCATCGGATCGAATCCCGTCATCACGCGCCTCCGAATACGTCGACGCCGGCGAACACGCAGGCCGGCGCGGCGTGGCCGACACGGATGATCTGCGCCGGCTCGCCCTTCCCGCAGTACGGCGTGCCGTAAATGCCGAACGTGCTCGCATCGCCGACCGCGCGCAGGCTGCGCCAGAACTGGGCGGAGATGCCGCGGTAGTTCGGGCGCTTGACGACCTGCGTGAGCCGGCCGTTCTCGATCAGCTGCCCGAATTCGCAGCCGAACTGGAATTTGTTGCGGTGGTCGTCGATCGACCAGGACGTGTTGGTGCGCATCAGGATCCCGTGCTCGGTGCCCGCGATCAGCGCATCGAGCGACTGGTCGCCGGGTTCGACGTTCAGGTTCGCCATCCGGTCGATCGGCGCGCGGTTCCAGCTCGACGCGCGCGAGTTGGCCACGCCCGGCAGGCCCGCGCGCTGCTGCGACAGCGCCCCGCCGAGCAGCCGTTCGAGCACGCCGTTGCGAATCAGGTACTGCTTGCGCGCCGGCGTGCCGTCGTCGTCGAACGCGTAGGACGCGGCTTCGGACGTCGGCTCGGGATCGAACGTGACGTTCAGCAGCGGCGAGCCATATTGATAGTGGCCGACCATCTCCGGCTTGACGAAGCTCGATCCGGCGAAGTTGCGCTCGTCGCCGAGAATCCGGTCGAGTTCGAGCGGATGACCGATCGACTCGTGGATCTGCAGCATCATCTGGTCCGGCATCAGCAGCAGGTCGCGCCGGCCGGTCGGGCAGTTGGGCGCGGCGAGCAACTGCAGCGCCTCGTCGGCGACGCGCACGCCGGCGCCGTCGAAGCCGTAGCGCGCCAGCACGTCGATGCCACCCTGCGCCAGCGTGCCCGATTGACCGAGCGAGCGCGTCTGCGTGTCGCCGTCGCCATGGGCGACGGCCTGCAGCTCGGGCATCAGGAAACGGAAACGCTGGTCGATCCGCACACCGTCGCTCGTCACGTAACTCTGCTCGGTGTGCACGATCATCACGCTCGCCGCGCGCTCGACGATGCGCGCGCCGAGGTTCGCCGCCGCGCATTCATGCGCGAGACGCTCGATCCATTCCGCGCGCGACGGCAGTGCCGCGTCGACATCGGGCGACGCATACGTGCCGCTCGCCTGCGGGCGCGCAGCCTGACGATGATCGACCAGCGCCCACGGCGCGCTGGCCCGCGCCCGCGCGGTCGCGATGTCGAGTGCTGCCTGCAGCCCGGCCGGGGACAGGTCGGGCGTCGCCGCATAGCCCGCGCCCGTGCCGACCCAGGCCGTCAGCATCGCGCCGCGCTCACGCGTGCGCGAAAACGGCTGCGCGACGTCGTTGCGCACCGCATGTTCGTCGATCGTCTCGTCGACGATGCGCAGCGACCAGAAATCGGCGTCGCTGCGCAACGCTTTCGCGGCTTGCACCGCTCGGGCGCCCGGCGCCCGGTTCTCGTCAATCATCGGTTCTCTCTTGCCTCTCCTGCGGGCCGCGCTCCGGCGCCAGCATGGACGACGCGAGCAACGCCCGCGTATACGGATGGGATGGCGCGTGCAGCACGTCGAGCGTCTCGCCCTCCTCGACCACGCGCCCCGCCTTCATCACGATGACCCGGTGGGCCATCGCGCGCATCACCGCCAGATCGTGGGTAATGAACAGGTAGCTGAGTTTGTACTTCTTTTGGAGATTCGTCAGCAGATTCAGCACCTGCTTCTGGATCGACACGTCGAGCGCGCTCGTCGGCTCGTCGAGCACCAGCAGCTCCGGCTCCACCGCCAGCGCCCGCGCGATCGCGATCCGCTGCCGCTGCCCGCCGGAAAACTCGTGCGGATAGCGCAGCATCGCCTCGGGCGGCAGGCCCACCTCCTGCAGCAGCGCGGCGATTCGCGCCCGCCGCGCGTCGCCGGCCACCTGCGGCCGGTGCACACCCAGCCCTTCGCCGACGATCTGCTCGACCGTCATGCGCGGCGACAGCGAGCCGAACGGATCCTGGAACACCACCTGCATGCGCCCGTACAGCGTGCGCCGGCCCTGCGTCGTGCGCAGCGACGCCAGCGGCATGCCATCGATCTCGATCCCGCCCGACGCCGGCCGCTGCAGGCCGAGCACGGCCGACGCAAGCGTCGATTTCCCCGAGCCCGACTCGCCGACGATCCCGAGCGTTTCGCCGCGCTTCAGGCTCAGTTGCACGTCGTGCACCGCGCGGAACGTCGTCTTGCCGAGCACCGAACGCCAGCCCTTCGCCGCGATGCGGTAGTCGACGGCGAGGTGCTGCACGTCGAGGATCGTCTGCGCGCCGGCGGCGACCGGTTCGACCGCGCGTTGCGGCGCGCTGTCGAGCAGCCGGCGCGTATACGGATGCTGCGGCGCCGCGAACAGTTCAGCGGTCGTGTTGGTCTCCACCCGCACGCCCTTCTCCATGACGGCCACGCGCTGTGCGAAGCGCCGCACGAGATTCAGGTCGTGCGTGATCAGCAGCACGGCCATCCCGCGGGCGGCGGCCTCCTGCTCCTGCAACTCGATCAGCAGGTCGACGATCTGCTGGCGCACCGTCACGTCGAGCGCGGTGGTCGGCTCGTCCGCGAGCAGCAAGCGCGGCCGGCACGCCAGCGCCATCGCGATCATCGCGCGTTGCCGCTGCCCGCCCGACAGCTGGTGCGGAAAACTGTCGATGCGACGCTCCGGCTCCGGAATCCCGGTGCGCCGCAGCAGCGCGATCCCGCGCTCGCGTGCTTCGCCCGGGCGCAGCCCTTCGTGCAGCCGCAAGCTTTCGGCGATCTGCTTGCCGATCGTATACAGCGGGTTGAGCGCAGTCATCGGCTCCTGGAACACCATCGCGATATCGGCGCCGCGAATCCCGCGCATCTGCTGCTCGGTCTTCGCGAGCAGATCGTCGCCGTCGAACAGCATCCGCCCCGACAGCGTCGCCTGCTGCGCGAGCCGCAGGATCGACAGTGCGGTCACGCTCTTGCCCGACCCCGATTCGCCGACGAGCGCCACCCGCTCGCCGCGGCCGATCGACAGGCTCAGGTCCTGTACGGCCGCATTCGCACCGAAATGCGCGGAAAACCCGTCGATCTGCAGCAACGGTCTCGTCATCACCGCCCTCCGCCGAATGCCGAACCGCGCGTGCGCGTGTCGAGCGCGTTGCGCAGCGCATCGCCCATGAAGGTGAGCAGCAGCAGCGTCACCACCAGCGCCGCGAACGCCGCGATCGAGATCCACCACGCATCCAGGTTGTTCTTGCCCTCCTGCAGCAGCTCGCCGAGGCTCGGCGTCGGCGGCGGCACGCCGAGGCCCAGGAAATCGAGGCTCGTCAGCGACAGGATCGCCGCGCTCATCCGGAACGGCAGGAACGTGATCACCGGTGTGAGGCTGTTCGGCAGCACGTGACGCCAGATGATCTGCGTGTTCGTCAGCCCCATCGTGCGTGCCGCTTTCACATAATCGAGCCCGCGATTGCGCAGGAATTCGGCGCGCACGTAGTCGGACAGCACCAGCCAGCCGAACATCGACAGCAGGATGAACAGCAGCCACAGCGACGGCGTGAAGATCGACGCGAAGATGATCAGCAGGTACAGGTCCGGCAGCGCGCTCCAGATCTCGATCAGCCGCTGCCCGACCAGGTCGGTGCGGCCGCCGTAGAAGCCTTGCAGCGCGCCCGTCAGCACGCCGACCAGCACGCCCGATACGGTCAGCGCGAACGCCATCAGCACCGACAGCCGGAACCCGTACAGCAGCCGGGCGAGCACGTCGCGCCCGAACTGGTCGGTGCCGAGCCAGTTGCTCGACGATGGCGGCGCCGGATACGGCCGCGACGCGAAATAGTCGATCGTGTCGTAGCGATAGCGGTTCGGCGGATAGATCGCGAAATTACCGTGCGACTCGATCTTCGTGCGGATATACGGGTCGAGATAGTTCGTCATCGCGGGAAAGTCGCCGCCGAACGCCGTCTCCGGATAGTCCTTCACGATCGGGAAGTAATAGTGCCCGTCGTAACGCACGATCAGCGGCCGGTCATTTGAAAGCAGGTTCGCGCCGAGGCTCAGCGCGAACAGCACCGTGAAGATCACGAGGCTCCAGTAGCCGAGCGGCTGCGCGCGAAAGCGCAGCCACGTGCGCCGCCACGGCGACGGCGAGGCCGCGCACGCGGCGCAGGCCTGGTCAGTGGTCCAGGCGGTTGAACTGGATACGGGGGTCGACGAGGACATAGCAGATATCCGCGATGAGTTTGGTCAGCAGGCCGATCAGCGTGAACAGGAACAGCGAACCGAGCACGACCGGATAGTCGCGGCGGATCACCGAGTCGTACGACAGTTGCCCCATGCCGTCGAGCGAGAACAGCGTCTCGATCAGCAGGTTGCCGTTCAGGAACGCACCGACGAACGCGGCCGGCAGCCCGGTGAGCAACGGGATCGCCGCATTGCGCAGCACGTGTTTCCACAGCACGTCGCGCTCCGGCGCCCCCTTCGCGCGTGCGGTCAGCACGTACTGCCGGCCGATTTCCTCGAGGAAGGTATTCTTGGTCAGGATCGTGACGATCGCGAAGTTGCCGATGACCGACGCCGTCACCGGCATCACGATGTGCCACAGATAGTCGAGCGCCTTGCCGATCAGCGTCAGGTCGTCGAAGTTGTCGGACGTGAGCCCGCGCATCGGGAACACCTGCCAGAACGTGCCGCCGCCGAACAGCATCAGCAGCAGCACGCCGAGCACGAAGCCCGGCACCGCGTAGCCGGCCAGCACCAGCACGCTCGTCACGGTGTCGAACCGCGACCCGTTGCGCACCGCCTTCGCGATGCCGAGCGGCACCGACACCAGGTACGTGAGGATCACCGTCCACATCCCGAGCGTGATCGACACCGGCAGCTTCGAACGGATCACCGCCCACACGCTGCGGTGCGCGAAATAGGACTGGCCGAGGTCGAACGTCGCATAGCTTTTCAGCATCAGCACGTAGCGTTCGAGCGGCGGCTTGTCGAAGCCGAACTGCTTGCGGATCTGCTCGATCTGCTGCGGATCGACGCCCTGGCTGCCGTGGTAGCCGCCGCCTCCTCCGCCCGCCTCTCCGCCGCGTGCGCTGCCGTGGCGCAACTGCGCGAGCACTTGCTCGACCGGGCCGCCCGGCACGAATTGCGTGACCGCGAACGTGATCGTCACGACGCCGATCAGCGTCGGGATCATCAGCAGCAATCGCCTGAGTATGTATGCCAGCATCGTGGTTCCTCCGTCAGGCGGCCGGCGCGGGTTTCGCCGCCGGCTGCTTCACGTACCAGTAGTCGATGATCCAGTCCTCGTACTGATAGGAATCCGGCACGACGGCCGGGTGGCCGAGCGTCGCCTTGTACGCAATCCGCGCATTCGGCAGGTAGTACTGCGGGATCAGCGCGTACAGGTTGATCAGCACACGGTCGAGCGCGTGCGTGGCCGTCTCGAGATCGTCGAGCGTGTCGGCTGCGAGCGCCGCGCGGATCAACGCATCGACGGCCTTCGATTGCACGCCCGGATAGTTCTCGGAGCCCGGCTGCGACGCGGCCGCGCTGCCGAAGCGGCGCGTCAGCTCCGCCCCCGGGATCGTCACCGGCAGGTAGATGTACGTCGTCATGTCGTACTCGAAGTTGTCGAGGCGCTTCAGGTAAACCGCGCTGTCGATCTCGCGCAGGTACGCGTTGATGCCGAGCATCGCGAGCGCCTGCGTGTACGGCAGGATCAGGCGGTCCATGCCGGGCTGGTCGTCGATGATCTCGATCGTCATCGGCGTGCCGTTCGCGTCGCGCAGCGCGCCGTCGCGGTAATGCCAGCCGGCCTGCTCCAGCAGGTCGCGCGCTTCCTTCAGGTTCGCGCGCAGCGAGTTGGGCGGCAGTGTCGACGGCTGCTGGACCATCGGGCCGAATACCGCTGCCGGCAGCGTCGAGCGAAACGGTTCGAGCAACGCGAGCTCCTTCTCGCTCGGCATGCCGGATGCCGCGAACGGGCTGGCTTCCCAGAAACTGTTGGTGCGGCGGTATTGCCCGTAGAACATCATCCGGCTCATCCAGTCGAAGTCGAACGCCAGCGCGAGCGCATGCCGAACCCGCACGTCCTGGAACATCGGCTTGCGCATGTTCATCAGGAAGCCCTGCATCTGTGCGGGGCCGTCGGGAAACTCGCCGCGCTTCAGCATGCCGTTGCGAAAATTCTTGCCGACGTACTTGCGCGCCCACTGCGTCGCGCTGTACTCCATGCGCGCGTCGATGTCGCCGGCCTTGAACGCTTCGAGCGCCGTGTATTGATCCAGGTACAGCTTGAACGACACGTGCGCGAAGCGGAACATGCCGCGTCGCGACGGCAGGTTCGCCGCCCAGTAATGCGGGTCGCGCACGTAGCTGATCTGCTTGTCGTTCTTGCGCTGGTCGATCAGGTAAGGGCCGCTCGCGATCGGCGGCACGTTCGCGATCTGGTCGAACGGCGGGCGCGTGCCGTCCGCGCGCTGCCCCCACTTTGGCGAGAACACCGGCAGGTCGCCCGCGATCAGCGCGGCGTCACGCTCCGCGTGCTTGAACTCGAAGCGCACCGTGTGGCCGTCGACGACCACCGCGCGCTTGATGATCGCGAACTGCGCGTTGTACAGCGGCGACGCCTGCGGGCTCGTCAGCGTGTCGAACGAATATTTGACGTCGGCCGCGGTGATCGGATCGCCGTTCGAGAAGCGTGCGGCCGGGTTGATGTGGAACGTCGCCGACAGCCCGTCGGGCGCGACGTCGACGTCGTCGGCGATCAGCGCATATTCGGAAGCGAGCTCGTCCCAGCTGCGCTGCATCAGCGTGTCGAACATCAGGTTCTTGATGTCCGGTGCGGGTGCGCCGCGCACGAGAAACGGGTTCAGCGAATCGTAGCTCTGCGCTTCGTCGTAGTTTTCGAACTGGAGCGTGCCGCTGTCCGGCGCATCCGCATTCGCGTAGTCGAAATGCGTGAAGCCCGGCGGATATTTCGGATGATCGTATTGCGAGATCGCCGGCACGGCGAGCGCGGCCTGCGGCATGACGCCGCCCGACACGAGCCACGCGGCGCACGCGAGCAACGCGGCGCGCGTGGCGGTGCGCATCCGCGCGTGTGTGCGCTTCAGGTGCGAGTGGCGCGGCACGCGTGCCCGTCGCCCGTTCAACAGTCTCATGGTCAGTCTGTCCGGAAGCGTGCGGGCGCGATGCCTGCGCACGGTCGATGTCGATGCCGGTGCCGGACGCCGCATGCCGGCCGCGTCCCGCGGGTGGTTCGTGCTGGTCACGATCGGATGAGCTGCACCGCCGCGCGCCCCGGTTGCGGGCCGTCGTGGCGCCAGGCGAAAAAAGGCCGCCCCGAAAAGGGGGTAGTGGACGTGGGGCGGCCGGTCTAAAGCCTGTCAGTGCATCGCGATCGCCATCAGAACTTGTACGTCGCGCCGATCTGCGCGAACCGGCCGATGTACGAATACACCGACGTGTCGTACCCGCTCTGGTCCAGCGTGCCGTTCGCGAAGATCGGGTCGTACGGCGGCGTGCGGTTGAAGAGGTTGTTGATGCCGCCGTAGATCGTCCAGTTCTTGAAGCCCGTGTACGACATCATCAGGTTGAACTGGCTGTACGACCCGACCTTCGTCGGCGCGGGCGACGGCAGCAGGTTCTGCGCGTACGGGCCCGTGAACTGCCACGTGAGCGCCGCATCGAACTTCCGGTAGTTCCAGTCCAGCGTCGTGTTGCCGCGCCAGCGCGGGAAGCTGCCGCCGAACGGCTGCGTGATCGTGAAGTTGTTGCCCGCGCCGTTGACCGGCGTACCGCCCGGGAAGCCGATCTTGTAGCTGTTGATGTACGCCCAGTCGCCCGACAGCGTGACCGTGCCCCAGCCCTTGAGCGGCAGCCCCTGGCGGAACGTGCCTTCGAAGCCGTTCGTGTCGAGGTAGCCGAGGTTCTGGTACGGGATCACCTTGTACAGCAGCTGGCCCGTCGTCGGGTCGGTCGCGATCTGCGACGGCGTGCCCTGCCCGATCACGTTGTCGATGCGGATCTTGTACCAGTCGAAGCCGAGATCCGTGTAGCGGCTCGGCGACACCTGGAAGCCAATGTTGAAGTTGCGCGTGCGTTCCGGCGCGAGGTTCGGGTTGCCGACGGTGATCGACGTATAGTTCTGGCCGGTGGCCGGATCGACCTGGATGCCGAGCGTCTGCGACTTGCTGTCCTCGACGAAGGTCGGCGCGCGGAAGCCGCGGTTGTACGACGTATACAGCGTCAGTGCCTTGATCGGCTGGTACCGCAACGCAAAGCGCGGCGAGAAGGCGCCGCCCACGTCCGTGTAGTGGTCGTAGCGGCCCGCCTGGCTGAACGTCAGGTTCTCGAGGATCGGCACGTTGATCTGGTAATAGACGGCCGCGACGTTGCGCTGGCCATCCACCGTCTCGAGATCCGGCGTGATGACGGCGCCGCTCAGGTATTCGGAGCCCGGCGTCAGCGTTTCGCTCTGGTGCGTGAACTGTGCACCGAAGCCGATGCCGACGTCGCCTGCAGGCAGATGGAACAGGTTCGGCGTCGACAGTGTCGCGTCGATCGTGTCGAGCTTCGAGATGCCGAGGTTGTTCGCCTCCTGATACAGCCCGTTGAACGCGTTCGGCGTCGCCGCCGGGTTCGCGAAATTCAGCGTGCCGTTCTGGTAGATGTTGTTCAGCGCATTGACGTTCAGCTGGTTCGTGAACACGTTCGACACCGTGCTCTGCGAATGGCTGACCGACGTTGCCCAGTCCCAATCGCCGTACGGCAGCGTAAACGACCCCTTGATGCCGGCGGCCGCGCGCCAGTAGTTGGCCCAGGTCTTCTGCGCGACCGTGTTCGGAAATGCATAGGTGAGCGGCGTGGCCGCGCCCGTCGTGTTGTACGGGTTGCTGACCGGTACCGTGTAGTTGAACGGCGACAGCAGCTTCGTCTGCGGATTCCAGACGAGCGCCGGGTTCTGCGAATTGCCGATCACGTTGTTCCACAGGCCGTCGTTGGTCGTGGTCGTGTTGTAGCTCTCGAGGAAATCGGCGAACGCGGTCGTCTTGTCGTCGATCTTGAAGTCCGCGTGGAGCTTCGCGTTCAGGCGCTCGGTCATCGGCAGGATCGACGTGCTTTCGGCCGTGTTGTACCCGCAAACGGTGCCCGGCGAACCCGCCGACAGCGAATTCGTCGCAGCCTGATGGACCGAGCCGCCGAACGGGCAGCCCCCGCTCAGCGCCTGCGCGACGCCACCGGGCATGTTCCAGTACGACGGCGCGAGCAGCGAGAAGCCGCCCGGCTTGCCCGTGAAGTCCTGGTTGCGCGTCGAATCACGGTCGGCCAGCGTGAAGCCGTTCGACTTGTAGTAGCTGAGCGCGGCGGTCACGTTGAAGCGGTCGGCGTTCAGGTCGCCGAAGCCGCCGAGCACGCCGAACTTCACCGTGCCGTCGCCGTTACCGGCGTTGATCGCGCTGCCGAGGCTGCCGTCGAGCTGCAGGCCGCGGAAATTGTGTTTCGTGATGATGTTGACGACACCGCCGATCGCGTCCGAACCGTACTGCGACACGGCGCCCGTCTTCACGATTTCGATCCGCTCGATATCGTTGAGCGGGATCGTGTTGAGGTCGAAGAACGAGTCGACGCTGTTCGAGAAGAATGCGTACGGTGCGACGCGCTGGCCGTCGACCATCACGAGCGTGTACTTCTCGGACAGGCCGCGCAGCGCGATGCCGGCCGCGCCCGCCGCGAAGTTGCCCGACTGCCCTTCGCCCCAGCTGTTCGCCGAGTTGGCCGCCGCGTCGCGCAGGAAGTCGGTGACGGTCACCGCGCCGCTGGCCTGGATTTCCTTCGGCGTGATCGTCTGCACTTGCTGGAAGCCGGTCTTGTCGGCCTGCCGGATCAGCGAACCCGTCACTTCGAACCGCTTGATCTGTGCGACCTTGCCCTGCCCATTCGCAGCGGGTGCGGCAGGCGTCGCGTCGGCTGCCGCGCCGGCGGACGCATCGGGTGCCGCGGGCGCG
>NZ_JAAGPG010000286.1:0-10497 GCF_017104665.1 Burkholderia sp. Se-20378
CTCGTGGCCACGCTCAATTTCGTGATCGGCGCCGGCCTCGCGGCCGGCCCGCTGCTCGCCGGGCTGATGCTCGACGCCGGCGGCACGATGCGCGTGCTGTTCACGGCCGCGACGGCCGTCGCGATCGTGTCGTTCGCCGCGCTGCGCCACATCGATCGCCGCACGCGCCCTTCCGTTTCCTCCCAACCGTGACAGGTCACGCACATCCATGAATCGCACTGCTTTCTTCACCGACGAACGCACTTTCTGGCATACCGGCGGCACGCACGCGCTGTTCTTCCCGGTCGGCGGCTGGGTCCAGCCGCCGTCGAGCGCGGGCTACGCGGAATCGCCCGATTCGAAGCGCCGTTTCCTGTCGCTCGTGCAGGCCTCGGGCCTGGCCGCACAACTCGACCTGCGCGGCGCCGAGCCTGCCTCGACCGCCGACCTGCTGCGCATTCACCCCGCGCACTATCTCGACGCGTTCCGCGCGCTCAGCGATGCGAACGGCGGCGACCTCGGCGACCTCGCGCCGTTCGGCAAGGGCAGCTACGAGATCGCCGCGCTATCGGCCGGACTCGCGATCGCGGCCGTCGATACGGTCCTCGACGAGCGTGCTGCAAATGCGTTCTCGCTGTCGCGGCCGCCCGGCCATCACTGCCTGCGCGATCGTCCGATGGGTTTCTGCCTGCTGGCGAACATTCCGATCGCGATCGAGGCCGCGCGTGCGAAACACGGCATCGAGCGTGTCGCGGTGATCGACTGGGACGTGCATCACGGCAACGGCACGCAGTCGATCTACTACGACGATCCGGACACGCTGACGATCTCGCTGCATCAGGACCGCTGCTTCCCGCCCGGCTACAGCGGCGCGGACGACCGCGGCGAAGGTGCTGGCGCGGGCGCGAACCTGAACGTGCCGCTGCTCGCCGGCAGCGGCGACGATGCGTATCGCTACGCGCTCGAACGGATCGTGCTGCCGGCGCTGGAGCGTTTCCGGCCCGAGCTCATCGTCATCGCGAGCGGCCTCGACGCAAGCGCGGTCGATCCGCTCGCGCGCATGCAGCTGCATACCGACAGCTACCGGTTCATGACACGTGCGGTGAAGGAGGCTGCGCAACGCCATTGCGGCGGACGGCTCGTGATCGTTCACGAAGGCGGCTATTCGGAGGCGTACGTGCCGTTCTGCGGGCTCGCGATCGTCGAGGCGCTGGCGGGTGTTCGCACCGACGTCGCCGATCCGATGCTCGACCTCGCGATCGCGCAGCAGCCGGGCGAGCGGTTCGTCGCGTTCCAGCGCGAACTGCTCGACGAACTGGCGGCGTCGTTCGGGTTCTAGCGCGCGCCGGGAGACGCGACGGGGGGCCGGCCTGCGCCGGCCCTCTTGTGCGATCGGAGCGGATGGGGTTTCCTGTGCTTTTATCCCCGTTCCGGCGCGAAGCCGCACTCTTCCGATGAAATCGTCCCCGCGCGATAACAATGACGATGCCAAGACGCGCCGCCAGCCTTCGAAGCTGGTCCTGAACATCGCCGCCGTGACGGTCGGCCTCATCACGTTCGCGATCGGCGCGGCGTGGGTGATCTATAGCTGGGTCGTCGATCGCGAGGCACAGTATTTCGCGATCCCGCTGGTGTTCTCGGTGCCGGTGATCGTGGCGGTCGCGATCCGGAGTTTCTGGGAATAGGCACGCCTGAAATGACGCAGCGCCGCGGGTCGGGCGACGCGCGGCGCTGGGTGTCTGGCTTGTTTCTGATCAAGCGGGCATTCCCGCCGTTCGCTTGCGGGCCGGTCACAGGCCCGGGCGCGCACACGGATTGGGGGCTGCGCCCTGATATCCGCCCGTGACGACGCCCAGCGCGGCGCCCGCCAGCGACGTGCCGAGCGCTTTCAGCACGTTTTCCGTAGAGAATGTCTCGCCGCTCGACATCACGCGCCCTGAATACGCAGAGCACGCCGACGACGTCGATGCAACCGTCTGCACGGGCCTGGCGCTCCACGCAATGTTCTCGGCAGGCGTATTGGCAAAAGCCGGCGCGACCAGCATCAGCGCCAGTACGGAAATCGGAATGCGTACGGTGTGTTTCATCGGTGATCCTCGGCGTAATTGTGTTTCTTATATGGGAAGTGAACACGATATTACACGCGGCACGAATATTCGCGCACCGCTTGCCCAGGCTCGCGTGCCGGAAAAGCACCGACATAAACAAAAAAGCGCCGCGGTCAATCGACCGACAGCGCCTTTTTGTGAATGGCCCCTGTTAGAGGCGCATTCGACTTCTGGTGCGTGAGGCCGGACTCGAACCGGCACACCCTTGCGGGCGTCAGGACCTAAACCTGGTGCGTCTACCAATTTCGCCACTCACGCGAATGACTGTCGCCTGACCACGCGGCACGCAAGATGCGTGGCCACGCGCCCGGGACATCGCGCCGGCTTGTAACCGGCACGCCCAATCAGGCGAGCGCGAGATTCTACCCGATCCGTGCGGGCTTGTCTCGCCCCGCCGGCACCCATCTTGCAGCGATGCTAGAATGCCGCGCTCGACGTTTCGGCACCGCGCCGCCGCGCGTCCCCCGAACCCGCCCCCACACGATTCCGCCCGTGAACTTCGACGACTACTGTCAGCAAAAGGCCGCCCCTGCGGGCTCCAGCGTCTACTACGCGCTGCGTCAGGCACCGCTCGCCACGCAGCCGCGCCTGACGGCACTGTTCGCGCTGCGCCGCGAACTCGAGGAAACCGTCAAGGAAACCAGCGACCCGACCGTCGGACACACGAAGCTCGCGTGGTGGCACAAGGAACTCGCGGCGCTGGCCGACGGGCAACCGTCGCACCCGGTCACGAAGGCGCTCGCCAAGCATCATCCGGCGATCGCCGCCGAGGCCGATGCGTTGCGTACGCTCGTCAACGGTTACGGGATGGATCTCGAACAGGCGCGCTACCTCGATTTCGCGAACCTGCAGCGCTATATCGCGCAGGTCGGCGGCACCTTCGCGTCGCTGGTCGCACGCGCAAGTTCGCCAAACCCGGCGGACCCGCAACCGTGGGCCGCAGACGCCGGCCGTGCGCTGATGCTCGCGCAGTTCGTGCAGGACCTCGGCAACGACGCGCGCCACGGCCGCATCTACCTGCCGATCGACGAGCTGCAGCGCTACAACGTGACCGCGGCCGATCTGCTGAATCGCCGCTACAGCCCGGCCTTCACCGAATTGCTGCAATTCCAGACGGCGCGCGCGCGCGAAGCGCTCGTGGCCGCCGAAGCGGCGATCCCGGCATCCGAACGCCGCGCCCAGCGCACGCTGCGCGCGCAGATCGCACTGGCCGGCTCGCTGCTCGACGAAATCGAGCGCGACGACTACCAGGTGCTGCATCAGCGTATCGCGCTGACGCCGATCCGCAAGCTGTGGATCGCGTGGCGCGCCGCGCGCCGCCGCTGATCCTCGCTCCTCACGCCTTCAACAACGGCAGCGTATCGAAGCGCTGCTGCAGCACGCGGGTCGCATCGAGCCCCCACCACGGCCCGAGCACGGTCGCGTAGAGCTGGCGGAAATCGACCGCGACCGGCAGGTTGCCGTTGCCGTCGAGCCGCCCGAGCGCCGGCGGCGCACCGTACAGCCCGCCGGCCACACGGCCGCCCATCACGAAATGTGGCGCGGCCGTGCCGTGATCGGTGCCGTTGCTCTGGTTCTCGCGCACCCGCCGCCCGAATTCCGCATACGTCATCACGAGCGTCTGGTTCCAGCGCCCGAGTTCGATCAACGCGCCGCGCATCGCGCTCATCCCTTCCGCGAACTGCTTGAGCAGCGCGGCCTGCTGCCCCGGCTGGTTCTGGTGCGTATCGAAGCCGTTGAGCGTCAGGCGCAGCACCGCGACACCATCCTGCGCACCGGGCCCGGACGCTTCGCACGCGGCCAGCACCTGCATCGCGGTCTTGACCGACGTGCCGAACGCACCGGTCGGAAACGCCGTCCTGAATTCACGCATCCCGCCGCGCGGGCGCAGCCGGTCGGCCGCCTTCACGATGTCGTTCTCGACATCGATGATGTGGGCGAGCGCGGGGTTCTGTTCGCGCAGCGACGACGGCTCCGCGAGCCGGGCCGCACGGATGAACTGCGCGGGATTGACGAGCGCGATCGCACGCGCACCGTTCGAGAGCGGCCCCATCTCGGCGCTGCCGAGCACGACGCCGTCGGCCGCGAAACCGGGCGGCACGGGCGCCTGCGCGAACGTGCGCGTGAGCCAGCCCTCGTGCAGGTACTGATCCGAGCGCGACGCGGTATCCCAGATCTCGATCGAGCGGAAATGCGACAGGTTCGGCTGCGGATAGCCGACGCCCTGCACGACCGCAACCTGCCCGTCGCGCCACAGCGGCATCAGCGGCGCGAGCGACGGATGCAGCCCCGTGTGCGCGTCGAGTTGCAGCACCTGCTCGCGCTTGATGCCGATGCCGCGCCGGAACTGGTAATACAGCGGGTCCGCATACGGCACTACCGTGTTGAGGCCGTCGTTGCCGCCCTTCAGCTCGACGAGGATCAGCACGTTCGCATACCCGGGCGCCGCCTGGCGCCCCGCCTGCGCCACGGAAGCTGCCATCGCAGGCGCTTGCCACATCGACACGCCGGCCGCGGCCGCCGCGCCCGTCAGCGTCAGAAAATCACGTCGGTTCATCGCGCATCCTTTGGTTCACCGTCCGGCAGCTTTGCCGCACCGGCTCCCCGCTTCATCGTCGTTCGAATCATTTCAGTTGATAGGCCGGATCCATCAGCAGCGCCTCGAGATACGCGCTGCCGGTCGAATCCGTGTCGATCGCCGCGACCGGCGACAGTTGCAGCACCGCGTGCTGCAACTGAAGCTCGGTCGACAAGCCCGCGATCGCCTGCGGCCGTGCGCGATATTGTGCAAGCCAGCGTTCGAGGTCGAAACGCAGGCCGGCGCGGGCGGGCTTGGCGGGCGTGCTGCGCATGCCGGCAGCGGACGCCGTATCGACCACCGGCATCGCATGCGCGCGGACATTCGGCGCTGGCGACATCGCATGCGCCGGCGGGTGCATGCCGGCCGTCTCCGTCGCGCGGAACAGTTGTTCGACGAACTGCTTGCGTGCGAGCAACGTGGTGCTGTTGATCCACAGCGCGCCGCCCGGCCAGCCCTTCACGTTCGGCGGGTAGAACAGGTTCTGCCCGAGCGTGCGCACGGTGTTCGCGAGCATCTGCGGATCGCCGTATGACACGTCGAACAGCCGCACCGACCCGACGACGAATTCCACCGGCGACTTGACGAGCACGCCTCGGTTGCGTGGATCCCAGAAGGCGTCGGTCGACCACAGCGCGGCGAGCGCCGCGCGAATGTCGTAGCCGCTCGAACGAAACCGTTCGGCCACCGCATCGAGCGCGCCCGGATCGGGCGTATCCGACACGAACTCGCGCCACAGCCTGGCGGCGATGAAGCGCGCGGTGCCGGGCCGCTTCAGCAGGATGTCGAGAAAGCCATCGCCGTCGAACGGCCCCGTTTCGCCGAGGATCGTCTTGTCGCCCGCATCGTGCAGATCCGGCCGCACCTCGAAGCGATAGGTATCGGGATCGACGGTCCAGCCCGTCATCGCACGCGCGGCTTCGGTCACGTCGTATTGCGTGTAATGCCCTTCGCCGAGCGTGAACAGCTCCATCACCTCGCGCGCGAAATTCTCGTTCGGGCGCCCCTTGCGATTGCTCGCGCCGTCGAGGTACTGCAGCATCGCCGGATCCTTCGCGACCGCGTGCAGCAGCACGCCGAAATTGCCGAGCGCCTCGCGGCGAAACAGTGCGTTCTGCGCCGCCATCGTCTGCGGGTAAGGCACCTTGTCCTGCCCCGACGTGAAGTGCCCGTGCCAGAACAGCGTCATGCGCTCGGTGAGCGGCGACGGCGTCACGATCATCTCGTTGACCCACGCCGCGCGCAGCGCATCGTACCGGACGTTGCGCTCGCGCTGCTCGTCGCGCCGCATGTCGGGGGTCAGCGCCTGGCGCTGCGCGCGCGTCGGCGGCAACTCGGCGATCCAGTCGGGCCATGTCGTGACAGGGTCGCGGCGAACGTTGCCGAGCGTGTCGGCCACGACCTGCGCACGCGTCATGCCGACGATGCGCGCGACATCGGCGGGCGCGGGAGAAAAGCCGGTACGGCTCAGGAAAAACAATGCATCGTCGGCGTCGAGCGGCGACTGCATCGCAGGCGACGGCGCCGGTGCGGCAGCGTTCGCTTTCATCGTCATGGACTCCCGGAACGCACCGGCGGTGCGGATGCCGGTACAACGGCAATCAGCAGGCGAAAGTTGACGGAAAAATTGCTACGAATCTTTTCCGCGCGGCATGTTCCGCGCAAGGCGAAGGACGGCGCGTCAGCGCTTGTACAGCTCGCGAACGGCGTCCTCGATGTGCTGGCGCAAAAGGTGGCGCTCCTCGGGCGTCATGTGCCCGTCGCGGCGGTGCTGTTCGAGATCGGGAGGCACGGCGGAACGGACCGTCATCTCGGCGGTACGATCGGACTGCGGCGCTTTGCCGCGCGGCAGCTTGCGCGACGATGCGCCCTGCTCGGGGCGCTGCGCATACGCGAAGTTCGACGCATACGGACCGGCAAGCGCGATCGTCAGCATCAGTGCAATCCGGGCAGATCGCATGACCGTCCTCGCTTCTTTGGTCGATTTGTTCCCTTCGTCACGCGGCAACCGGTTACCTCTGGTACTTGAAAAACCCTGCGGAATTCGGGTGTGCAAAGATGAAAGATGGAGTGCAGGGGAGTATCTACCGAATTTCGGCTTCGAGTAAAGGAATCTCTATAGCCTGCCTTTACTCGGCGCGACACTACGGGTAAATTTTGTAACCGACTGTAACGCCCGAAAATACGCGGCCGTGCGTCAATTCCCATTCGCGATAAGATGCCGATCATGGAAACGAAAAACCCCTCCAAGATTCTCGTCGTCGACGACGACCCGCGCCTGCGCGATCTGCTGCGCCGCTATCTCGGCGAGCAGGGTTTCAATGTCTACGTCGCCGAAAACGCGACCGCAATGAACAAGCTCTGGGTACGCGAGCGTTTCGACCTGCTCGTGCTCGACCTGATGCTCCCGGGCGAAGACGGCCTGTCGATCTGCCGCCGCCTGCGCGGCAGCAACGACCGCACGCCGATCATCATGCTCACCGCGAAGGGCGAGGATGTGGATCGCATCGTCGGCCTCGAGATGGGCGCCGACGATTACCTGCCGAAGCCGTTCAACCCGCGCGAACTCGTTGCACGCATTCATGCGGTGCTGCGTCGTCAGGCGCCGGCCGAACTGCCGGGCGCGCCGTCCGAAACCACCGAGGTATTCGAGTTCGGCGAGTTCTCGCTGAACCTCGCGACACGCACGCTGACGAAGTCCGGCCAGGAAATTCCGCTCACCACCGGCGAGTTCTCGGTGCTGAAGGTGTTCGCGCGTCATCCGCGCCAGCCGCTGTCGCGCGAGAAGCTGATGGAACTCGCGCGCGGCCGTGAATATGAAGTGTTCGACCGCAGCCTCGACGTGCAGATCTCGCGCCTGCGCAAACTGATCGAACCGGATCCGGGCAGCCCGCGTTTCATCCAGACCGTCTGGGGCCTCGGCTACGTGTTCATCCCGGACGGCGCCGCCTGATCTTTTTTCTTTCCGGTTTCGCCCGCCCACGGCCCGTCCCATGCGTATCGACCGGCGCCTCCTGCAGCTCGCGTTCGGCGGGCTGTTCTGGCGCACCTTCCTGCTGATCGCGCTGCTGATCTCGGTCAGTCTCGCCGCGTGGTTCCAGAGCTTTCGCGTGATCGAGCGCGAGCCGCGTGCGCAGCGCGTCGCGCTGCAGCTCGTCGCGATCGTGAAGCTCACGCGCACCGCCCTGCTCTATTCCGATCCCGATCTGCGGCGCGCGCTGCTTCAGGATCTCGAGAGCAACGAGGGCGTGCGCGTTTACCCGCGCGAGAAAACCGACAAATTCAAGCTGCAGCCTGACGAATCGCTGAATCGTCTGATCGAACACGACATCCGCAGCCGCCTCGGCGACGATACCGTGATCGCGCAGTCGGTCAACGACATTCCCGGCGTATGGATCAGCTTCAAGATCGACGACGACGATTACTGGGTCGCGCTCGACCGCGACCAGCTCGACAACGTCACGGGCCTGCAGTGGGCCGGCTGGGGGCTGTTCGCGCTCGCGTTGTCGCTATTCGGCTCCGCGTTCATCACGAGCCTCGTGAACCGGCCGTTCTCGCGGCTTGCGCTCGCCGCGCGGCAGATCGGCTCAGGCCAGACGCCCGAGCTGCTGCCCGAGCGCGGGATGGGCGTCGCGGCCGACACCAACCGCAGCTTCAACCAGATGGTGCGCGACCTCGAGCAGCTCGAGGCCGACCGTGCGCTGATGCTCGCGGGCATCTCGCACGACCTGCGCACCCCGCTCGCGCGGCTGCGGCTCGAAACCGAGATGAGCCCGTCCGACCAGGCGACCAAGGATGCGATGGTCGACGATATCGAGCAGATGGACCGCATCATCGCGGCCTTCATCGACTACGCCCGCCCGTCGCAACGCAAACCGGAGCCCGTCGACCTGTCGTCGATCGCGCAAGAAGTCGCCGCGCGCGTGTCGGGCGAGGACGGCGTCGAGATCCGCACGCGGCTCGCGCCGAGCGCGGTGATCGAAGCCGACGAGACCGACATGCGCCGCGTGATCGGCAACCTCGTCGAGAACGCGCGCAAATATGGGCAGAGCAAGCAGGACGGCGTATCGCGCATCACGCTCGAGACGCGCGTGTCGCACGCACGCGTCGAGCTGTCGGTGAGCGACGAAGGCCCCGGCATCCCCGAGGATCAACTGCCGCTCGTGATGCGGCCGTTCTACCGCGTCGACACCGCCCGCACCAAGGCGGACGGCACGGGCCTCGGGATGGCGATCGTGCTGCGCCTCGTCGGCCGCTATCGCGGCGCGCTGCGCCTGCGCAACCGCAACCCCGAAGCGGGCCTCGAAGTCACACTCGAATTCCCCGGCGCCGGCAAGGCGCGTGCGACTGCGTGACGCGCTCGCGCACACTTCTTGCGCTGCACACTATCGATCCGGTTGAAAAAAACTATGAAGATCGTTAGTCAAAATCTATTGAAGCACTTTACTAATAGTGTTATAGTTTTGCCCATGCTGTCACATCATCGTTGCAGCACCGAGGTAGCTTGACTCAGTCTTCTTCCCAACTCATACAGGAGTATCCGCATGAAAACCGTGGGCGATAAACTCGAAGCTTTCACCGTCGTAGCCGCGAAGCCGGGCTTCAATCATCACGAGGAAAACGGCCAGTCGGCATTCGAGACCGTCACCGAAGCGTCGTTCCCGGGCAAGTGGAAGATCATCTACTTCTATCCGAAGGATTTCACGTTCGTGTGCCCGACGGAAATCGTCGAATTCGCGAAGCTCACGAAGCAGTTCGAAGAGCGCGATGCCATCCTGCTGGGCGGCAGCTCGGACAACGAATTCGTCAAGCTCGCATGGCGCCGTGAGCACAAGGACCTCGACAAGCTGAACCACTACGCGTTCGGCGACGTCAAGGGCGAGCTGATCGACCAGCTCGGCGTGCGCGACAAGGAAGCCGGCGTGGCCCTGCGTGCAACGTTCATCGTCGATCCGGACAACACGATCCAGCACGTTTCGGTGAACAACCTGAACGTCGGCCGTAGCCCGGAAGAAGTCCTGCGGATTCTGGACGGCCTGCAAACGGACGAACTGTGCCCGTGCAACCGTGCAGTCGGCGGCGCAACGCTGTAAGCGCATCGATGCACGAAGCCCGCGGCGCACGTCCTGCCTGCGGGCTTTTTTAACGGCCAACCCATAGGAGATATCAATGGAATTCATCGATTCGATTAAGGCACGTATTCCCGACTACGCGAAGGACATTCGCCTGAACCTCGACGGCACGATCTCGCGCTCGTCGCTCGAAGGCACCGACGCGGTCGGCGTCGCGCTGGCGGCGGCCATCGCGGCGAAGAGCACGGTGCTCATCAAGACGATCCGCGAAGCCGGCGTCCTGTCGCCCGAAGAGACGAACGCCGTGCTGACGGCGGCCGCGCTGATGGGGATGAACAACACCTGGTATCCGTATGTCGAGATGGCCGACGATGCCGACCTGAAGACGCAACGCGCCGAACTGCGGATGGGCGCGTATGCGACGCACGGTGGCGTCGACAAGCGCAAGTTCGAGATGTACGCGCTCGCCGCGTCGATCGTCGGCAAGGGCCACTTCTGCGTGAAGTCGCACTAGGCGCTGCTGAAGAACGAGCAAGGGATGACCGTCACGCAGCTGCGCGACGTCGGCCGTATCGCGTCGGTGATCAACGCCGCCGCGCAAGTGATCGCCGCAGAAGGCGAATAAGCGGTTGCACCACCCGGCCGGCAATCACGCCGGCCCGGTAGCCGCGCCAAACGAAAATGCCACGCGGATGCGTGGCATTTTTCATTTCCGCGGCGCGGCGCGCCGGGCGAACCGCGCCGCGGAAATGAAAAATGC
>NZ_JAAGPG010000026.1:0-239 GCF_017104665.1 Burkholderia sp. Se-20378
GTGACGTGCGGGTAGTGCGAGCTCGTCGGTGAATCGGAGTCTGACTACAGCAACATTGTTGGCGTACAGGCTGCGTCATTCTGTTAACAGCACATCGATGTCCTCAGATGTGAGGTTCATAATATACATCAGTTCAGTGAGGTGGAAGCCGTAGTCGACAGCTTTTCGCTTGCGGAATGGTTTGACCTATGAAATAAGGTCCATGGGTGGCTTTATTTTGTTTTTTTTTTTTTAATGAC
>NZ_JAAGPG010000027.1:0-39948 GCF_017104665.1 Burkholderia sp. Se-20378
TGCGAACGGCGACGTGGTCGCGACCATCGAAAACCAGCCGGGCAAGCAAGGCTCGCTCGCGGTGTACCACTACCTGAAGCAGGCATTCGGCACGCTCGACGCGAAAGCCGCCGAGCACGGCCTCGCGGTGTTCGCCGAACATACGGCCGACGCACGCAACCGCCCGGGCGCGCATCCGAACGTCGATCGCCTGCTGGCGATCGTCGCAGGCGGCGAAGCGCTGCGGATCGACGTCGTCGCGAAGGGCTGAGTCGCCAGTGACACGCAGGCGCGCGGCCGTGACACGCACGAGAAAACCCGCGATCATCGCGCCCGTTCCCCTTTCCTCGGAGACCGCCGGCGTGTCCCGTTTCGTTGACTTGTCGTTTGCCCGCCGTCCGGCTTCGATCGTTTCGATCGCGGCCGTTGCGTGTGCCGTACTCGGCGGCACGGCATCGGCCGATCCACTGCGGACGGCCTCCGATATCGCCGGTGCGTCGCTGGTGCCGCTCGGCGTGCTGCCGCACTCGCCGGAGAACGGCTCGCTCGACTCGTTCTGCACGCAATACCGCGCGAAGACGACCACCGCGGCCGGCCGTGAAGTCGCGAAGCGCGACTGGATCGTGACGTCAGAAGCACCGCTCGGCCGCTACACGGTCGTCACGTTCGCGAGCGGATTCAGCGCCGGCACGAGCGCGATCTGCTTCGCGCGCAACGGCAACGTCGGCGTGTTCGACGGCACGATGCTCGTCGCACTCGGCTACACGGCACGCAAGGCTGGCTGGCAGCTCGGCACGGCCGATCGACTGGAAAACGGCGCGCTGCTGATCTGGGGCGGCGATGGCCCGGCACCGCCCGTCGGCGAGCTGCACGAAGAGAACGGTGACCTGCGCCTGACGCGGGTAGCGGCTGAAAGCACCTACTGCCAGGGCCGCGCGGTCGTGCCCAACGTGTACGGCAAACCGCTCGACGTCGCGCGCCGGATCCTGATCGCGAAAGGCTGGCAACCGCTGCGCCCGCGCGAGAAGCCCGATGCGATGGACGGCGCGGCGACGCTCGCGAAGCACGGCATCATCGAAGCCGAAGCGTGTTCGGGCACAGGAATGGGCTATTGCGCGCTGCGCTACCGGAGCGCGGCCGGCGTGCTCGGCGTGACGACGGTCGGCGGCGAGCCGGACAAGCCGTCGGAGAACACCGTGATCGATTATCAGGTGGCCTGCCGCAAGCGTTGAGCGGTGCGGCAATCGTTCACGCAAGGCGTTGTTTTGGCGCGTGCCGTCGAAGCGGTGTCGGGCATTGGCGACGTGTCGCAAGCAGCGCACGTGTGCTGATGATCGGCCTCGCCCTTCCGCCGGGCCATCGTCCGTTCGTTCGATTGACCGGCCTCGCGCACCCTCATAAACTGACCTCCCTTTTACGCTGCATCCACGAAAGGGACTCCCATGATCGACCTCTCCACGCTCGCGCTGTTCTCCGGCGCGTGTCTCGCGCTGACTGCCACGCCGGGCCCCGACATGCTGCTGATCGCGTCCCGCAGCGTGAGCCAGGGCCGCCGTGCCGGCTTCGCGACACTCGCGGGCATCCAGGCCGGCACCTACTGCCATGCGCTGGCGGCCGCGCTCGGGTTGTCGCAACTGTTCGTCGCGGTGCCGCTCGCCTATGACGTCGTGCGCTTCGCGGGCGCGGCCTATCTGCTGTATCTCGCGTGGAAGACGTTCCGATCGGATGCGACCGCGCTGTCACCCGTCGCGTCGCAGCGTCGCCACTCGACCGCGGCGATCTTCCGCCAGGGGCTGACGACGAACCTGCTGAACCCGAAGATGGCGCTGTTCGTGCTCGCACTGTTTCCGCAGTTCGTGCGGCCTGAGCACGGTTCGATCGCGGTGCAGATTCTCGTGCTCGCGACGGTGCTCAACCTGATCGGCCTCGTCGTGAACGGCGCGGTCATCCTGTCCGCGAGCCGGCTGAGCCAGCGGATCGGCGCGCGCCGCCGCCCGTCGAAGCTGCCGCAGTATCTGCTCGGGTCGGTGTTCGTGGGGCTGGCGGCGCGGTTGGCGGTGGCTGGGCGGAGCTAACACCACAACGCTTCCATCGCGCGTAGCACGCGCCGGCAACGAATTGCGCACCTTGCCGCCTCCGGATTGCCTGAGAACAGTCGGGCGCATACATCTTCGCCGAAGCCCCCAGCTTACGTAACGGCGATTTCAACCCTACTGCACGTCTGACCAGCCGCCTGCATCCACAGTCGCGGCTGGCCACAGTTCTTGCATCAACATAACATATTTGTTACTGTGCTGAACAACGCGTACGAAATACGGTTCTTCAATGAGCGTGTCGAGGAGGGCGTGACAGCGTTACCCAAGACACTCATCGCCCGGTTCTATGCGCTCGCTGATCGCATGGAACAGTACGGCCCGAACCTGGGCGAACCCCACACGCAATCGATGGGAAACGGACTGTACGAAATGCGATTGAAGGGCGCGGAAGGTATCGCCCGAGTGTTTTATTGTGCGATCGTCGAGAGGCGTATCGTCATGCTTCATTGCTTTGTGAAGAAAACACAAAAGACGCCACAGAAGGAGCTGGAAACTGCGCGCCGTCGATTGAAGGAGGTTCGAGATGGCAACGTATAAGGAACTGCGCGAGCGTGCATTGACCGATCCCGAGGTGCGCGCTGAATTCGAACGACTGAACCGCGAGGAATTCGCACTGCTCGACGCAATGCTGGCGGCCCGACGAGAGGCCGGCCTGTCTCAAGCCGATGTGGCGGAGCGTATGGGCACGAAGGCACCGGCTATAACGCGGCTTGAGCGTGCGCTCGCGACCGGCCAGCATTCCCCGTCCATCGATACGCTGCGCAAGTACGCGGCGGCTTGCGGCAAAAGGCTCGTGATTTCGTTCGCCTGAACCGCCCGCAAGCCGACGTATCGAAGCGCTACATTCCACCACGTCGGCAGGCAGGGGCATCACCGATTCTCACTCCGTCATCCTGCGTCACCAGCGCGCGTATCCGCCACCACCCGCAACGCCCCGCTCCCCAGCAAGCTCGCCGGCGTCACCGTGCGGCGGCGCCACGGAATCCGGCCGAAGTACCAGATCTTCCAGAAGCCGAGCGGATGGTCGGGATTCCGGCGCAGCAGCATGTCGAAGGTCTCGACGTCGCCGAGCACGATCCGTGTCGCATCGCGCACGACCTCGCGCACGAACCGCGAACAGAACTGCCGGCGCGATGCGAGATTGAACCCCGTGTCGTAGACCACGCCGATCCGGCGCATCGCAGCCTCCACGAGCCGGCGCCGCTGCACGGCATCGAGCGGCTGCTTCAGCCGCGCGATCACGCACGCGCCGCGATCGGAGCGCGCAAGAAACCGCGACATCGTCGTGACGCGCGACAGTGGAAACGTGCTCTCCGCGATTAGCGGCTCACCGCCGCGCTCGCCAACGACGATCCCGACGTGATTCGTCCACGAGCGCGTCGCGCTCGCGACTTCGAGAAACGGCCGAACGGTCACGCGGATGAATACGATGTCGCCGACCTCCGGGTCGATCGGCAACGGCACGTCATGCGGATGGGAAGAACCAACGGAGAAGAGACGCTGCCGGCCCGCTTCGGGCGAACGGATCATGAGCGGCCGGCAGCCGGTATCGACAACCATACGGACCTCGCGCGAGTGGAGATGGCGCGAGCATGTCAGCAGCGGCCGGGCTCCGCATCCGCTTCATGTGCGGGGGCGGGTATTCGCGCCGCCCGGTGGCGGATTCCGATACCGGCGTGAAGCGGTGCGCAGGTGCCGACGCCTTCAGCGCGTCGCGCCCAGCGCCACGCGCAGCCGCTCCATCAACTCCGTGTAGTGCCGCAGCACGTCGTCCTTCGGCACGACATTCGCGGTCGCGAAGCGATCGGACCACACCGGTTTCCATTCATACGAGCCGTGCACGCTGCGGTCGCCGTCGGGCGCCTGGATCAGCGAGCGGATCCGCGCATCGCGCCCCGGGCCCGTATGCATGTCGAACAGCGCGTGGATGTACGTGTGATACGCGTCGTACACGTCGTCGTCGAACAGGTAGCGGTAGATATGGAACGTGCGGTCGAGGTCGCGCTTCGCGCGGATCACGTCGTCCGGCGAGATATCCTTCCAGTAGCCGATCCACGTGTAGAAGCACAGCAACGCATTGAGCTGCGGCGCGACCGCGTCGTACAGCGCGAGCCGCTTCTCGATCAATCGCTGGTTGGTCCACTGCACGAGTTCGAGCCGCTTCAGCCGACGCGCGACGAGCCAGCCGAGACACGCGACCGACAACGGCGTCAGCACGCCCAGCACGAGCTTGACGATTTCCAGCGAATTCCACGGAGTGTTGATTGGCTGCATGAATGGCCCGACAAGAGGAAACGCATCTGCATCTGCACGCGACCCGGCGTGCAGCGCCGCCTGCCCGATCGCGTCGACATTGACCGTTAGTTGCTTGCGCATCGAACGTCGCGTGACGACACAAGCGACAGGTTCAACGCGGCGTGATTCGTCAGTCTATCGGACGATTGTCACCGAGCCGTGACCGCTCGTCGACCCGTCGTCGTCGCGTAGCCACGCACGCACGTCGCGCTAGGTCGGCAGCGCCGACGTGAGCTTGACCTTCTGCATCGGAATGTCGGTCTTCACGCTCAGCACGCCCGGAATGCGCGTGAGGGTTTCCATCTGGAAGCGCCGGTAGTCGTCGATGTCGGCCGCGACGACGCGCAGCAGGAAATCGCAATCGCCCGCCATCAGGTGGCATTCGACGACTTCCGGCATCTGCTGGACGGCCTCGGCGAAGCGGTTCACCGATTCCGCGTCCTGCCCCTTCAGCCACACGCGCGTGAAGATCGTCAGCCCCTTGCCGACTTTCGCGGGATTCAGCACGGCCACGTATTTCTCGATCACGCCGGCTTCCTCGAGAAGCCGCACGCGCCGCAGGCACGGCGACGGCGACAGCCCGACCTCGTGTGCGAGCTCCACGTTCTGCATCCGGCCGTCGCGCTGGAGCGCGCTCAGGATCCGTCGGTCGATGGCGTCAAGTTTCATTTGGCATCCGATTCCAAAAAATTTTCATATCACGCGTTCAATGCCAAATTCTGAGAAAAATCTGGCCACAACGCAACCCGATTCGAGTCAAAAAAGCAGACAATTCCCCCCCCCGAAGGAGGAGTAATGAGCAGTAGCGTTTCAACGTCGTCAGGGCTTCGCGACAAGCCCGCCTATGTCGCCGAGATGGGTCGCGGTTTGCGCGCGGCGCTGCCCGTCATGCTGGGTTTCGTGCCGTTCGCGCTCGTGCTGGGCGCGCAGGCCGCGCAGAAAGGGCTGAGCCTGTTCGAAGTGCCGATGATGACCGGCATGAACTTCGGCGGCGGCTCCGAATTCGCGGCGATCCATCTGTGGACTTCGCCGCCGCACATCGCGCTGATCGTCGCGATGTCGTTCCTCGTGAATTCGCGCCACATCCTGATGGGCGCCGCATTCGAGCCGTATATCCGCCGCCTGCCGCGCCGCCGCGCGTTGTTCGCGCTGTTCTTCATGTGCGACGAAAGCTGGGCGATGTCGCTCGCCGATGCAAGGGCCCGCTCGGCCACGCACATCAGCGTGCCCTATTACGCGGGCATCTGCGTGGGGCTCTACCTGACGTGGATCTCGATGACCACGCTCGGCGCGGCGGTCGGCCCGACGATCGGCAACGTCGAGCAATATGGCTTCGACATGGCGTTCACGGCCGTGTTTCTGGTGCTGCTGCGCGGGATGTGGAAAGGGATGCGCGCGAGCCGCCCGTGGTTCGTGAGCCTCGTCGTCGCCGCGGCCACGCACCTGGCCGTGCCCGGCGCGTGGTACGTCGCGGCCGGCGCCTGCGCGGGGCTGATCGCCGCGCTGCTGTGGGAGCCGCGCGATGCCTGATTTCCCGGATTTCAGCACGGTCGCGACGATCGTGCTGATGGCGTCGACCACCTATCTGTCGCGCATCCTCGGCTACGTGCTGCTGCGCAACCGCACGCTGAGCCCGCGGATGGCGTCGGTGATGGAGAACGTGCCCGGCTGCGTGCTGATCTCGGTGATCGCGCCAGCCTTCGTATCGACGCGCCCGGCCGACCTGCTTGCGCTGGCCATTACGCTGATCGCGGCGACGCGCCTGTCGATCCTGCCGACCGTCATCGTCGGCGTCGTGTCGGCCGGCCTGCTGCGGCATCTGCTCGGCTGAGCGGTTCCGACCCGCCGCGCACGGCGCGGCACGAACACCGGCCAACGGGCGCGCGATGCGCCCGTTTTCACACCTGCG
Source organism: Burkholderia sp. Se-20378 (assembly GCF_017104665.1). Lineage (NCBI taxonomy): Bacteria > Pseudomonadati > Pseudomonadota > Betaproteobacteria > Burkholderiales > Burkholderiaceae > Burkholderia > Burkholderia sp. Se-20378. Next base: position 6,280 of record NZ_JAAGPG010000027.1, read on the forward strand.
CCCACCGCGCGACACGACGATTCTCACGCGGGAATGCTAGCCTTGTGGCTTGCGCCACGCTGCACTTCCCTCTCCTTTCCCCTTCTCCGCGAGGAACGTCCCGATGCAAGAAACCCGCCCGCTGTTCGATCGTGTCCTGCTCACCAACGACGACGGAATCGACGCCCCCGGCCTTGACGTGCTCGAACAGGTCGCCACGCAACTGGCACGCGAAGTGTGGATCGTCGCACCGGCGGAGGACCAGAGCGGCACGTCGCATTCGCTGAGCCTGCACGAACCGCTGCGCGTGCATCGCAAGGGCGAACGCCGTTTCGCGGTGCGCGGCACACCCGGCGATTGCGTCGCGATCGCGATCAGCCACCTGATGAAGGATGCACGGCCCGACATCGTGCTGTCCGGCGTGAATCGCGGCGGGAACCTCGGTACCGAAACGGTGTTTTCCGGCACGGTCGGCGCCGCGATGACGAGCATGCTGGTCGGCGTGCCGGCCATCGCGCTGAGCCAGGCGTTCACCGATCGCAACGCGGTGCCGTGGGACACGGCGCTCGCGCTTGCGCCGGACGTGATTCGCCGGCTCGTTGCGGCCGGCTGGGACAGCGACGCGTGCCTGAACGTGAATTTCCCGCCGCGGCCCGCGCAGGACGTGCGTGGCCTCAAGGTGACGAACCAGGGCGCCGGTACGCTGCAGGGTGTCGAGATCGTGTCGGGGCGCGACCCGCGCGACATCGAGTATCACTGGCTGAAGCTCGCCCGCGCGCCGCGCGACGACGATGCGGATTCGGAAACGGTCGCGCTGGGTGAAGGGTATGTCGCCGTCACGCCGCTGAAGTTCGAGCGCACGCACGATCAGGCGCTCGCACGGTTGCGGTCGAGCCTCGGCTGATCCGCGCACGCCAGCGAGGAAGCGGTCGCGGCGATCGCGCGCGTGATGCCTGCGCGCGGGTGCGCGGCCGCTTTACCGAGTCACCGAGTCACCGCATCAAGTCAGATTCATTCCCCCGTCGAGCATCACGATCTCGCCCGTCACGTAGTCGGACGCGACGAGCATCGCAACCGTCTGCGCGATGTCGTCCGGTGTCGCCGCGCGGCGCATCGGCGCGCGCTCGCGCCAGAGCTGCTGCGCGTCCGTCCAGTCGGCCGTGAGCGGCGTATCGACGAGCCCCGGCGCCACCGCATTGACGCGAATCGCCGGTGCAAGCGTTTTCGCCAGCAGCCGCGTCGTGTGATTGAGCGCGGCCTTCGCCGCCGCATACGGAATCGACGCGCCCTTCGGCCGCACGCCCGCATGCGAACTGACGTTCACCACGCACCCGGCCCGCCCGTGCGACGCCGCCTCGCGCAGCGCGGCCTCCGCCTCGGCGACGAGCCGGAACGGCGCGATCACGTTGATCTCATGCATCTCGCGCCACACGTCGGGCGTCGCTGCGGCGAGATCGTCGTGCGGAATCACGCGGCTGACGCCCGCATTGTTGACGAGCACGTCGAGCCGCCCGTGCACGGCCACGGCTTCGCGGATCAGCCGCACGCGTTCGGCATCGTCCGCGAGATCGGCCTGCACATAGGCCGCGCCGAGTTCGCGCGCCATCGCGCGCCCCACGTCGGCCGAGCTGCGCGAATGCAGGATCACCGCATAGCCGTCCGCCGCCAGGCGGCGCGCGATCGCCGCGCCGATCCCCGACGTCGATCCGGTGACGAGCGCAACCGGCCGATGCAGCCGCGACGCGCGCGGCTCGGCGACGGTTTCGGTTTCAGGTTCCGTTTCGGAAATCGGAACAGAGATCGGCGGAAGCGGCGCGTCCATATCGGGGAACCCAGTCAGTGGCGTTCCCGCATCATAATCGCGACGACGCCCCCCGACGCGAACGTCACGGCGGCCACCACGAGGATCGCGGCGGCGAAGCCGAAGCGGTCGGCCATCAGGCCGGCCGACAGCGCGCCGATCGCATAGCCGAGATCGCGCCAGAACCGGTACACGCTCAGCGAGCGCGCGCGCCAGCCGGGCTCGGACGCATCGGACACGGCCGCGATCAGGCTCGGATAGACCATCGCCGTGCCGAGCCCGAGCAATACGCTCGCGACGAGCCACCAGCGGAACTGCCCCGTCAGCGCGGTCAGCGCGAGCCCGGCCGCCTGCACCCACATCCCGGCGACGATCAGCCCCTTGCGCCCCCACCGGTCGCTCAGCGGCCCGGTGACGATCTGGCAGCTACCCCATACGACCGGATAGACGGCCTTCAGGATGCCGATCCGCTCGATGCCGAGCCCGAGCGTCGTGAAGAACAGCGGGAAGATGCCCCAGCTCATCCCGTCGTTGAGGTTGTTGATCATGCCGGCCTGCGACGCCGCGAACAGGTTGCGGTTGCGGAACGACGTCAGCATGAAGACTTCGCGGAACGACAGCGCGGACGCACCGGCCGGCTGGCCGCTTTCCAGCCGCACATGCTCGCGCGTGTCGCGCACGACGAGGATCGACAGCAGCAGGCCCGCGATCGCGTAGAACACGCCGAGATAGATCGGCGTCGGCCGCAGCCCGTAGTGGCTCGCGAGATAGCCGGTCGCGAACGCGGTCGCGCCCACCGCGAAATAGCCGGCGAATTCGTTCAGGCCGACCGCGAGGCCACGGCTTTTCGGGCCGACGAGGTCGACCTTCATGATCACCGTCATCGACCACGCGAACCCCTGGCTCAGCCCGAGCAGCACGTTCGCCGCGATCACCCATTCCCAGTTCGGCGCCGCGATGATCATGAACGGCACCGGCAGGCCGAGCAGCCAGCCGGCGATCAGCACGCGCTTGCGGCCCCACGTATCGGCGAGCTGACCCGACACGAGGTTCGCGAACGCCTTGACCAGCCCGAAACTGACGATGAACGACGTGATCAGCGCGGTCGACTCGAGGTGGAACTGCTCCGAACCGATCAGCGGCACGACGGTGCGCTCGATGCCGACCATCCCGCCGACGAACGCGTTGACCAGCACGAGCAGTGCGAATTGCCGCCAGTTCTCGCGCAGGCCGAGCGCCACTGTGCGCCCGCCGCGCGCCATCGTTACGTTGGCCATCGCATCAGCCCCCTGCTGCGTCGCGCCCCGCGTTGACCGCGCGCAATCGCGCGGCGGCCGGCGGTGTGGGCGGCACATCGGTCAGCATGAAGCGGACGAATGCGTCTTCGTCGTCGATGCGCAACGCCGCGTTGTAGCGCCGCTCGAAACCGATCGTCGACGCAGGCTTGCCACTGAGCCCGCGGCCGCACACGGAGCCCGAGAACGCGCCGGGCAGCACCTCGACGTGATCGGGCAGCGCGGCGAGCCGTCGGACGCTGCGGAACAGGTCGCGCGCGCCCGTTTCGGCGCTGACGGCCAGCTCGGTGCGGCCGACGTCGCCGATCATCAGCGTGTGGCCGGTCAGCACGAACCACGGTTCGTCGGCGCGCGTGCGGTCCGTCACCAGCAGGCTGATGTGCTCGGGCGTGTGGCCCGGCGTATGCAGCACGTCGACGACGACGTTGCCGAGCACGAGTTGGTCGCCTTCGACAACGCCGGTAAACGGCACGACGACGTCGGCCCGCGCGAACAGCACGTACGCCGCGCCGGCCGCATCGGCCAGCGCCCGGCCGGTCGACCGATGATCCGCATGCACGTGGGTATCGATCACATACGCGATCTTCATGCCGACGGCCTCGGCCGCGCGCAGGTAGTCGGCCGGATCGGCGACCGGATCGACCACCGCGCCGGTCGCCTTGCCGCCGCAGCCGAACAGGTATGAAATGCCTCCCGTATCGGGATGCAGGAAGGGTCTTAGGATCATCGAATTGCCTCCGTCCCGCGAATGCGGTAACATTCAATCAATTTGATGAATGATTGATCGAGGAGAGGCCACGTGTCAAGCACGGGACCCAAGCAAGCGATTTATGCGAGCCTCGCCGAGGTCGCGCAGGCGCTCGGCCATCCGAACCGGCTCGAGTTGCTGGAGCACCTCGCCCAGCGCGAGCGGTCGGTCGAGGAACTGACGGCGCTGTCGGGGATGACGTTCGCGAACACGTCGCGGCACCTGCAGATCCTGCGGCGCGCGCGCCTCGTCGATACCGAGCGGCGCGGCAAGCACATCGTGTACCGCCTCGCCGGCGACAGCGAGGTCGTCGTGCTGATGAAGGCGCTCGGCCGCGTGGGCGAGCGCAACGTCGCCGAAGTCAACAAGGTGATGGGCGACTACTTCCACGCGCGCGATGCGCTGGAGCCCGTATCGCGCGACGAACTGACCGCCCGGCTCGCGGACGGCCTCGTCACGCTGCTGGACGTGCGGCCGCAGGACGAATTCGCCGAAGGGCACCTGCCGGGCGCGCTGAACATCCCGCTGTCCGAGCTCGATGCGCGCGTGAGCGAGTTGCCGGCCGGGACGGAGATCGTCGCCTACTGCCGCGGCCCGTACTGCGTGTTTGCGGTCGAAGCGGTCGCCGCATTGCGCGCGCGCGGCTTCAAGGCCGCGCGGCTGGAAGACGGATTTCCGGAATGGAAAGCGGCCGGCCTCGCGGTCGAGACCCGTACCGCCGGATGAAGGAACACGGCCCGCATCGAAGCGGGCCGTTTGCCGATTACTTGCCTGCCAACGCCAGCGACGGCGCGAACGCGCTGTTGGGATCCTGCCCGTTCCAGGTGCTGACCCATGCGTCGTTCGGCGTCGCCCCCATCACGAAGTCGAGCGTGCCGCCCGCCTTCATCTCGTCGTACGAGATGAACGGCCGATGCAGCGGCGTGCCGTTCAGGCGCACCGACTGGACGTAGCGATTCACCGATGACGGCGCGCCGCCGCCGGCCGTATGCGCGGTCACCTTGAAACGCCGCGTCGCGCCGAACTTCAGGCCCTTGCCGTCTCCGCCCCCCGATGCGACCGGGATGTCGATCGTCGCTTCCTCGAACAGCGGCGTGCCGAGGTAGAACACGCCGCCCACCGGATTCAGCGAATAGATGCCGAGCGCGGACAACACGTACCACGCGGACAGCTGCCCGCAATCGTCGTTGCCGGGAATCGCCGAGTCGCGCACGCGGCGCGGGTCTGCAAGCGCGGCCTTCAGGCTGTCGCCGCTCAAGAGCGCGCGATCGCCGGCCGTCAGCGTCAGCGAGTACATGTCGTCCATCACCGTGCGCACGCGATCCTGCGTTTTCGATGGCATGCCCGCGACGTCGTACAGGTACGGCAGGTGGTTCGCCGGCTCGTTGCCCGCGAAGAACTGGCCGCTGCGGCCGGTCAGGTCCGGAAAGCCCTGGTTGTACAGGAAGGTCAGCGGGTTGGCCGGATCGAACGTGCGATCGAGCTGCGCGATGAACTGGCTCTTGCCGCCAAGCAACGCAACGAGGCCGGGGAAGTCGTGGAAGATGTTCCACGTATCGACCCACGAATTCGACTCGGAGAAATCCGTCTTCTCCGCCGCCGTCGGGTCGAAGCCCGCCACCCAGTTGCCCTGCGAATCCTTCGGCTGCGAGAATTTCCAGCCGTTGTTCGGCACCGGGTTGAACACGTTCCGGTAGTTCTGGCTGCGTTGCAGGTAGGGCCGGTAGTCGGCCGTGCTCTTGCCCGCCGCCTTGCCGACCGCGGCCGTCGCCCAGTCGTCGAACGCATAGTCCTGCGTCGTCGACACCGAGGCGTTGTCGCCCGCGTACACGTAGCCGCTCTGACGATACTGATCGAAGCCGTGCGCGCTCGCGCTCTGCGTGGTCGTCAACGCGGTCCAGATGTCGTCGATGCCCGCGCTCGTCAGGTGCTTCAGGTACGCATCCGCGATCAGCGGGATCGACGGGTGGCCGGCCATCGTGAAGGTTTCCGTCTGCGCGAGCGGCCACACCGGCAGCTCGCCCTTGCCGTTCTGCCTGAACTGCGTGAGCAGCGACTTCACCCAACCGTCGACGCGTTCGGGCTGCACCAGCGTCATCAACGGCGACTCGGCGCGGAAGGTGTCCCACAGCGAGAACGTCGACGAATAGTCGAAGCCTGGATTCGCATGCTTGCTCGTCGTCGGCGGCGACGTCGTGCCGTCGTTGGTCGAATCGGTGCCGACGTAGCTGCCGTCCGCATTGTTGTAGACGGTCGGCGCGAGCATCGTGCGGTACAGCGACGTGTAGAACATCGTCCGCTGGTCGGCGCTGCCGCCCTTGATCCGGATCCGGTCGAGCGCGGTGCTCCACACGCGCTCGGCCGCCCCACGCACCTGGTCGAACGACTTCGCGCCGACTTCCGATGCGAGATTGGCCTGCGCATCCGCGATGCTCGACGGCGAGATGCCGACCTTTACCGTGACCGCGCCGCTGCTGTCGTTGCCGTCGGCGAACGTCAGGTAGGCCTTGAAACCGTCGGCGCTGAACGCGACGTGCTTCGTATCGAACGGCTTCGAGAAACGCGCGACGAAATACGTCGGCTTGTTGTTCGCCCAGTTGTTCGTGATCTCCCAGCCGGCGATCGTCTGCGCGTCGATGACCTGGATCTTGCCACTCGCGGTCGAGCCGCCGATCGGGTTGTCGATGCTGACGATCATGCTGCGCTTCTGCGCGGCCGCGCTCGGGAAATACGTGTAGCGATGCACGCCCGCATGCGCGGTGGCCGTCATCTCCGCGAGGATCTTCGCGCCCTGCACGTTCCAAGGCGTGTTGCCGCTGCCGACCGGCGCCATCTTCACGCGGTAGTAGCCGGGGCTCGCGGTTTCGTCGTCGTGGCTGAACGACGCGTTGTAGGTGATCGACGCATCGGCGGCGACCTTCGCCAGCGTCGCGGTGTCGACCGGCGCGAGCGTCGGCAGGAACCGCACCTCGCCGCCCGAGCCGATGCCGGTGCCCGACAGGTGCGTATGCGTGAAGCCGGTGATGAGCGGATCGTCGTACTGGTAGCCCGACGTGCGATCCCAGTTCCACGGCAGCGTGTGCGCGCCGCCGGTCGTGTCCGGCCCGAGCTGCACCATCCCGAACGGCACGGTCGCGCCCGGATACACGTGGCCGTGACCGCGCACGCCGCTGCTCCAGTCCGCGTTGATGTCGAGATTGGCGGTGCCGATCATCGGGTCGACGCTGTGCAGCACCGACCGTTTGGCCGCGCCGCCGTTTTCGCCTTGATCGTTCTGATCACCCTGGTCGTTCTGGTTGCCTTGATCGTTCTGGCTGCCCTGCGCATTCGACCGCTGCGCGAGCACGCTCGCATCCGTCGGCGACTGATCGCCCCCGCACCCCGACAGCACGGCAAGGCACCCGATACCCACCACATGACGTAGCTTCATCCGTTCGTCCCTCCCTCTCTCTGCGTCGATCCTGTTGGCCAGAACCGCTCGTTGATCTTCCCGACCGTTACGGCGCGCTCGCCGCCTGCGGGAACGACGGCATCGCCGATGCGTCGGTGCCCCAGGTCGTCGCGCTCGCGTCGGCCGTCATCGCGTACGACAGCTTCCCGCCCTTCGTGATCTGTTCGAACGGCAGCCACGCGGTCGAATACGGTGCGCCGTTCAGCTTCAGCGACTTCACATAGAACGACGCGCTGTCGCCCGAGCCTGCGCCCGGCGCAGCGATGTGCAGCAGGCGGTAGCTGCCGTCCTTCTGCCCGACGCGCACCGTGATCTTCTCGAACTGCGGGCTCGACACCGCGACGCCGCTCACGCCCGGTACGACCGGATAGAGACCGAGCGCGGCCCACACGTACCAGCCCGAGATCGCGCCGAGATCGTCGTTGCCCGGCAGCCCGGCCGCGCCGGTGCCGAACTCGTTCGCGAGCGACGCATGCAGCACGCGCTGCGTATGCGACGGCGCACCGGCCCATGCGTAGACCCACGGCACGGCCATCGTCACTTCGTTGCCGACGTAGAAATACGGCTGCACGGTGCCGATGTTCAGGTGCGTGAAGAACGTATCGAGCCGCTTGACGACCGGTGCGGCACCGCCGGCCTGCGCAACCACGCCGGCGAGATCGTGCGGCACGTACCACGTGTACTGCTCGGAATTGCCTTCCATGAAGCCCGTGCCGTCGGTAACCCATGCACCGGCCGACGTCTTCGGCTGGATCGCGCCCTGGTCGAACAGGTTTTGCCAGTTGCCGCTCGACTTCAGCAGCGTGCCGGCCGTTGCCGTGTCGCCGAGCGCCGTCGCGAAACGCGACACCGCGAAATCGCGCACCGCGTATTCAAGCGTGTTCGATGCGGTCTGGTTGTCGCCCGAACCCGACGACGGCACGTAACCGAGCCGGTCGTAGTCCGCGCGGCTGCCCATCACCGGCGTGCCGGCGCACGCGGCGCCCGGCGCCGTGCTGTTCTTCATGATCGACAGCGCGGCCTGCGTGTCGAAGTTCGTCGCGCCGAACGCATGCGCGTTCGCGACGATGATCGAGCCCGCGTCGCCCGGCATCACGGCCGTCTCGGTATTGAAGTACGCCCAGCGCGGGAACGCGCCGCACGCCTTCGCATCGAGCACGAGTGACTGCACGATGTCGCTGGTCCGCACCGGATCGAGCAGCGCCTGCAACTGGATGAACGAACGGTCGATGTCCCAGCCGGAGAAGTTCGCGTACATCGTGCGGCCTTTCTCGACCTGCTTCGTCGGCGCGGTCGACGCACTGTTCGACGCGTAGAAATCCGGATACTGGCCGTTCACGTCGTTGAACACGTTCGGGTGCAGCGACGCGTGATACAGCGCGGTGTAGAACTTCGTCTTGTCGGCGTCGCTGCCGCCCGTCACCTGGATCGCGTTCAGGCGCGCGTTCCACGCGGCGCTCGCCGCGCTGCGCACCTTGTCGAAACGCCAGTTCCGGCTGCCTTGCGCGTCCGTTTCCGGATTCTCCGCGCGCAGGTTCGCCTTCGCGTTCGCTTCGCTGACGAACGAGATGCCGAGCTTCATCATCACGTCGGGATGCTTGCGGTCGACATTGAAGGTGACGGTCACGGGGCTGTTGTTCGACAGCGTCGGCTTCGCCGCGAACGGCTGGCTGAATTCCGCGTAGTAGTAGACGGGCACCGCATGCCCGGCCCAGCAGAACCCGCCGCCCGCGATCGCGCCCGACAACGCGCGGTCGCCGACCTGGCTGATCGTGTCGCTCGTCGTGCCTTGCGCGCGGTTGTTCAGCACGGTCGGATCGATCGCGATCGTCGCCTGCTGGCCCTGCGCGAGTGCCGGATACGTGAAGCGTGCGAAGCCGGTACGCACCGTCGTCGTCAGCTCGGCCTTGATGCCGTTGCCGAGCGTCACGCCGTAATAGCCGGCCTGCGCGGTTTCGTTCGCGTGGCTGAAGCTGGCCGGCGAGCCGGCATCGCCAGGCGCGAGTTGCGGCATCACGTTCAGGTAGCCGCCGTTCGCCCAGCAGCCGGTACCGCTCAGGTGCAGGATGCTGAACGCATTGATCGACGTGTCGCCGTACCAGTAGCCGCCGGAAAAGCCTGAGCCGTCGCCCTTGCTGCTGTCGTATTGGGCGGTGGGCGTCATCGGGCTCCATTGCATCATCCCGAACGGGACGGTGGGCCCCGGGAACGTGCCGCCGCCGAGGCCCGAGCCGACCGGATCGGCCGGCTGGTCGGTCGCGTAGTCGGTGCCGATCAGCGGATTGACGTACTGCGCAACGCGGATGTCGGCGTTTTTCTTTGCCGCTTCGTTGCCGTTGCTGTTGTCATTTTCGTTGCTGTTGCCGTTGCCGCCGTTGCCGTTTTCATTGCCTTGCGATTGCGCGGCAGCCGACAGGTTTGCAGCGGCCACCGACGGCGAATCGCCATCGCCGCCGCAAGAAGCCAAGGCAACACACAGCGCCAGCAGCGCCGTTCCCCACCCCAAGTTCCTCGACATCGCCTGTCTCCGTATCGTTCTTGAATCAGGATGTTGATTCGAACTACTGAGTTTTTAATCAGGATGCTTTTGATGAATTCAGCTTGCCCGGCCGATCGGTCGAAAATCCCGGGTGCGCGTAGTTATTTCCGTATTCGCACACCTGGAAAACCACGCGCCGGCATGTCGAAATGCCGGCGCCCAGGAACGGACAGTGGGCACAAGCGTGCCCAAATAAACGTGTTTTCTCTACCCCGTATTTTTACGAATTTTTATTTTGTTTATCTAAACAAGAGGCAATTGATTCAGTTTTTATGCGGAATGGGGCATTGAATGCACGATTGCCGATCAAGGCTGCTTCGGCAGATCGACATAGTCTTCAAGCTCACCCGCGATGTAGAGCCGCTTGCCGACGCGCGGGTATTCGCAGACGTCGTGTTCGAGCCGCTGCCCGCCGACGAGCAGCTCCAGCGGCGCATCGCCGGTGTTCTGCACCGTATGCGCTTCACCGCCGCGCGGAAAGCCCAGAAAATCGCCGGGCCCGATTGGATCGGTGCGCTCGCCGATCGTGACCGCGCCCGTACCGGACAGCACGTACACGAACTCTTCTTCGTACAGGTGACGGTGATACTCGGCCGATTCGTGACCGGGCATCAGCGTGAGCAGATGAACACCGAATTGCGTCAGGCCGGTCAGGTCGCTGAGTTGTCGCTTGAGACGAACGGCATTGGGATTCAGCGAATGCACCGCGCGCGCCGGTTCCATCTTCGCGATATCGGCGGCCTTCAGCAGTTCCCGGGGAAAGGGAGTCGACATGGGGATCTCACAAGCGTGAATGCTTCGGTTGAACGCTGCGCCCGCGTGGCGCGCGCAGCGGCCATTGTCCGACATTTCACGCTTGCAGAGGTGTCGCGGATCCCGCCATCGCGCGTGGCTAGCGCGCGCAATCGGCCAGCAGGTTCGCCAGCACCGACGCGCCTTGCGCGAGGTGCGCCGGATCGGCATCTTCCGCTTCGTTGTGGCTCAAGCCGGCCTTGCACGGCACGAACACCATCGCAGCAGGCGCGACGTACGACAGGTTCACCGCGTCATGCCCCGCGCCGCTGCACATCTCCTTGTACGGATAGCCGGCGGAGGCCGTTGCCTGCCGCACGCGCTCGACGCATTCCGCATCGAACACCACCGGCTCGTATTCGGCGATCGTCTGCACCTGCACACTGGTGCCGCGCAGCGCGATGCGCTGCATGCAGATCGCCTCGATGTCGGCGACCAGTTGCTGCAACGCCGGCCGCGACGGATGGCGCACGTCGACGCTAAACCGGACCTTGCCCGGAATCGTGCTCGGCGAGTTCGGCTGGCACGCGACATGGCCGACCGTCACGCGCGCATCGTCGTCGAACGCGTGGCCGTGCTCGACGATCGCCGCGATCATCGCGGCCGCGACGCCCATCGCGTCACGGCGCACGCTCATCGGCGTCGTGCCCGCATGCGATTCGAAGCCGGTCACCGTGACGTCGAGTTCGTAGATGCCCTGCACGCCGGTCACGACGCCGATCGGCAACCCGGCCTGCTCCAGCACCGGCCCTTGCTCGATATGCGCTTCGAAATACGCTTTCGGCATCTGTCGCTCGCGCGCAGGACCGGCGAAGCCCGTGCGTGCGAGTTCGTCGCGCAGCAGCGCGCCCGTCTGCATGCACGGGCGATCCAGTGCGTAGTCGAGATCCAGCGCGCCGGCATAAACCGCCGAGCCCATCATGCCCGGCGTGAAACGCGAACCCTCTTCATTGGTCCACGCGACCACGTCGATCGGATGCCGCGTCGCGATGCCGTGCTCGTTCAGCGTACGAATCGCCTCGAGGCCCGCCAGCACGCCATAGACGCCGTCGAAGCGGCCGCCGAGCGGCTGCGTGTCGAGGTGGCTGCCGCACATCACGGCCGGCAAGCCGGGTTCCGTGCCCGGCCGGCGCGCGAACACGTTGCCGATCGGATCGATGCGGATCTCGCAACCGGCTGCTTCGCACCACGCGATGAAGCGGCGCCGGCCGAGCGCGTCGTCGTCGCTCAGCGCGAGCCGGCAGCTGCCGCCGTGCGCGGTCGCGCCGATCGTCGCCATCTCCATCAGAGAATCCCACAGCCGTTGCTGGTTAACGAGAATCATCGTGACCGCTCCTGAAAAGCACCGAGCATATACACTCGATCCAATAAGAAAAATCCAAGATTTCGTTGTGGACGATAAATTTTCCTTTTCACCCGGCGTTCCGCCCGGAACCCCGCGCTTCCTTCGCATTCGGATCGGTCACCCATGAAGCTCAAGCAGCTCGATGCGTTTCTCGCGGTCGCCGAGCATCGCACCATTCGCGGCGCGGCACGCGCGCTCGGCGTTACGCAACCGGCGATCAGCAGCATCGTGCGCGAGCTCGAACAGGAGCTCGGCGTACCGCTCGTCGTGCGCAGCGTGAAAGGGATTGCGCTGACCGACTATGGCAGCGCGTTTGCGATTCGCGCGCGGCTGATCGTCGAGGAGATCCAGCGCACGCGCGACGAAATCGAGCAGTTGCGGCTGGGCACGACCGGCTCGGTGTCGATCGCGGTCAGCCCGACGGTCGCGCTGACGCTCCTGCCGCACGCGTTCGCCGCGTTCTCGCGCGACCTGCCCGGCGCAACGCTGAACGTCGACGATGCGCTGACCGCGACGGATCTCGCGCGGCTGCGCGACGGCTCGCTCGACTTCATCGTCACGCACCAGTTGTCGAACGCGCTGCCGGACCCCGACGAATTCGCGAGCATTCCGTTGTTCCGGACCGCGTTCGCGGTCGTCGCGAGAAACCGGCATCGGCTCGCGCGCGCCCGCTCGCTGCGCGAGCTCGTCGATGCACAGTGGTGTGTGCCGCGCTACGGCGACGGGGGAGACGATCTGGTGCGCTCGATCTTCATGCCGTTCGGCATCGATGTGCCGAAGCGGGTGGTCCACTGCCCGTCGTTTGCCGCGACGCTCGGGCTCGTGTCGCAAACGGACGCGCTCGGCGTATTCGCACGGCCGCTCGCCGACGTCGAACGCAAGTCACGCGGCATCGTCGTGCTGGATCTCGCCGAGCCGATGCCCGCGTTGACGGTCGCGATCGTGATGCGGCGGCATGCTTTGCTGACGCCGGCCGCGCTGCATTTCATCGAGTGCCTGAAGGTTGCGGCCGAGGCGGTTGCGGGGAACGCGTTTCCCGACTCGGTGCGCTGACGATGCGGGGTATGCGGCGCGCGTGATTGAGTGAACCTCCGCGCCGCCGCCGCTCAGCGCACGTGCACGCCGCGCAACGCCGTCAGCAAGGCCACGAGACGATCGATGTGCGCATCTTCGGTGCGCCACGACGACACGCTGATCCGGAACGCCGGCCGCCCCTGCCACACCGTCGCGCCAAACCACACGTCGCCCGACGCCTGCGCAGCCGCGAGGATCACCGCCGTTTCGTCGTCGGTGCCGGCGCGCACGAGCACCTGGTTCAGCACGACGCGGTTCAGCACGTCGTAGCCGGCGGCACGCAGGCCGTCCGCGACCCGCGCCGCCTGCGCACAATGCTGCTCGACCATCGTGGCCACGCCGGCGCGGCCGAGCGAACGCAGTGCCGCCCACACGGGGATGCCGCGCGCGCGTCGCGAGAATTCGAGGTTCAGGTTCTTCTGCGCGTCCTGTGCGCCGCTCAGGTAGACGGCGTCGCTGTTCATCGCGGTCGCGAGCGCGGCCGCGTCGCGGCAGATCACCATCGCGCCGTCGTACGGCGTGTTGAGCCACTTGTGGCCGTCGGTGGTCCAGCTGTCCGCGCCGTCGATGCCGTCGGTCAGTGCACGCTTCGACGATGCGCGGGCCCACAGGCCGAACGCGCCGTCGACGTGCACCCACGCACCGGCCGCCTTCGCGGGCGGAATCAGCGCCGCGAACGGATCGAACTCGCCGGTGTTCACTTCGCCGGCCTGCACGCAGAGGATCGTCATGTCGTCGAGCGGCGGCAATTGCGCCGGGTCGATGCGACCGTGCGGGTCGACCGGCGCGACGATGAGGCGCTTCATCCCGAAACCGAGCACGCGCAGCGCCTTCTTCACCGTGATGTGCGCAAGCTCGGAGATCACGACCTTCACTTCGGGCGCGCCGATCAGGCCGTCCGCGTCGATGTCCCAGCCCTTGCGTGCGAGCAGCGCGCGCCGCGCGGCCACCAGCGCGACGAGTGTGCATGCCGTCGCGCTCGTGCCGAAGCCGACCGCGCTGCCTTCAGGCAACCCGAGCACGTCGACGACCCAGCGCGCGGCCTGGCGCTCGATCGTCGCAGCGACCGGCGAATTCGCATACGACGACGCGCACTGGTCCCACGCGAGCATCAGCCGCTCGGCCGCCGCCGCGGCCGGCAGCGCGGCGCCGATCACGAAGCCGAAGTAGTTCGGTCCGTTCGACGCGACGGTCGCGGGCGTGCCGCGCTCGTCGAGCAGGCGTAGCACGTCGTCGGCCGGGCGGCCCGTATCGGGCAGCGGCTCGTCGAACGCCGCAAGGCCGGCCAATGCGGCCGCGTCGGGAAACGCGCGCCGCTCGTTCGTCGCGGCCAGATACGCGTGCGCGCGCCGGTCGGCGTCGGCCAGCAATGCAAGTTCGTCCATGTCGGTTGCCTCGTTGGGAATCAGAGTTGCAAAAGATCGCGGCCAAGCTGCTGCAGCGCGCCGTCGATCCGCTTGTAGTAGGTGAACTTGCCGGCGCGGGTCGCCTGCACGAGCCCGGCATCCGCGAGGATGCGCATGTGGCGCGTGGTCGTGGCCGGCGCGATGCCGAGCTTCTCGGTGATGTACGTGCAGCACACGCCGAGTTCGTCGACATCGCCGTGCGGCTGCGGCGGGAAATGCTTGCGCGGCTGCTTGAGCCAGCGCATCACGGCCAGACGGCTTTCGTTGGCCAGTGCGCTGATGCGGGTGACGTCGTCCATGAGCATGCGGAATTCGATTAACGTTTCGAATATTAGCTAAATGACGAAATGTATGCAATCGAGCGAACGACAGTTTCAACTCGCGACCTCGTGCCCAGGATCGTCACGCCGGCCTTCGATGCAATCGTGGCAAAACAGGCGCGCAACGCGCCGCGAACCGCATGATCCCTGCCTGTTCCTTTACGCGCCGCCCAGCGCCTGCGCCAACCTGTCGATCAGCGCGCGCACGCGCCTCGGCTGCACCGCGTTGCCCGGATAGACGATCTGCAAATCGACGTCGCCCGGCGAGAACGCGCGCAGGACTTCGACGAGCGCGCCGGACGCCAGATCCTGCTCGACGTCGACCAGCGACTTCAGCGCGACGCCGTGCCCCGCGACGCACCATGCGCGCACGAGCGCGCCGTCGTTGGCCATACGCCGGCCGCGCACCGTCACGCGCCTGGGTTCGCCATCGATGCTGAACGGCCAGTCGGCATACAGGTCCGGCCCGAAGCGCATCACGATGCAGTCGTGCGCGGCGAGATCGTCCGGATGCTGCGGCGTGCCGTGCGCCGCGAGATACGCGGGCGACGCGCACACCACGCGCCGCGCACGGCCGAGCGAGCGGCTGCGCAGCGAACTGTCGGCCAGCACCCCACGGCGGATCGCGAAATCGAGCCCCTGCCCGACGACATCCACGTAACCATCGCCGAGATGCAGGTCGACCGTGACGCCCGGATGCTCGGCGAGGAACGCGTCGACGACGGGCACGACGCGCTCGCGGCCAAGATCGGCCGGCGCGCTCAGGCGCACCGGCCCCGACAAGGTCTGCACACCCAGCCGCACGCGGCTTTCGAGTTCGTCGGCCTCGGCCAGCAGGCGCCGCGCGCCGTCGACGAGCGTGCGGCCTTCGTCGGTCAGGCTGAGCGCGCGCGTCGTGCGCGTGAGCAACGCCGCTCCGTAGTGGCGCTCGAGCGCGGTCAGCCGCTCGGACACGGTGGCCGGCGACAGCCCGAACTCACGACCCGCCGCGGCCAGCCCACCCTTCTCCACGATGCGCAGGAACAGCGCGAGATTGTCGAGCAGCATTATTCGCCTCTTCCGAACGATATTTTCGAAGTCTGCCCAATTATCCGAAATATCCGCAAGCGATACAGTGTGGCAACACCTGGCCACGCGGCCGCCGCTCGACACTTCGACCTCCCAAAGGAAACCCGCCATGGAATACCGCACCCTCGGCCGCTCCGGCCTCAAGGTTCCCGTCCTGAGCTTCGGCGCCGGCACGTTCGGCGGCACCGGCCCGCTGTTCAGCGCATGGGGCAACACGGGCGTCGACGAAGCGCGCCGCCTGATCGACATCTGCCTCGAAGCCGGCGTGAACCTGTTCGACACGGCCGACGTGTATTCGGACGGCGAATCCGAGCGCGTGCTCGGCGCCGCGATCAAGGGACGCCGCGACCAGGTGCTGATCTCGACCAAGACGGGCCTGCCGACCGGCAGCGGCCCGAACGACGCGGGCACGTCGCGCGCGCGGCTGGTCCGCGCCGTCGACGACGCGCTGCGCCGACTCGACACCGACTACATCGACCTGCTGCAACTCCACGCGTTCGATGCCAGCACGCCGGTCGAGGAAGTGATGTCGACGCTCGACGATCTCGTGCGCGCGGGCAAGCTGCGCTACATCGGCGTGTCGAACTTCGCGGGCTGGCAGATCATGAAGTCGCTGGCGGCGGCCGATCGGCACGGCTGGTCGCGCTACGTGGCGAACCAGGTCTACTACTCGCTCGTCGGCCGCGACTACGAGTGGGACCTGATGCCGCTCGGCGCCGACCAGGGGCTCGGCGCGCTCGTCTGGAGTCCGCTCGGCTGGGGCCGGCTCACCGGCAAGATCCGGCGCAACACACCGCTGCCCGAAGGCAGCCGCCTGCATGAAACGGCCAGCTTCGGGCCGCCGGTCGACGACGCGCGCCTGTACGACGTGGTCGATGCGCTCGACGCGATCGCGGAGGAAACCGGCAAGACCGTGCCGCAGATCGCGCTGAACTGGCTGCTGCAGCGCCCGACGGTATCGTCGGTGATCATCGGCGCGCGCAACGAGGAACAGCTGCGGCAGAACCTCGGCGCGGTCGGCTGGGCACTGACGGATGCTCAGGTCGCGAAGCTCGACGCGGCGAGCGCGGTGGAAGCGCCTTATCCGTACTTCCCGTATCGCCGCCAGCAGGCGTTTGCGCAACTCAATCCGCCGCTGCGCGGGTAAGCGTCGACGGCCGGCGAAGGGGGGCGTGCAGCCTTACGCCGGCACGCGCGCCTCGCCGAGCCGCACGACCTTGTCGGCCGGCCCGATCACCGAGCGCCGGTGCGTGATCGCAACGACCGTGACGTCGCGGGCCAGCAGCCGCACGTGTTCCATGATGTCGCGTTCGGTGGCTTCGTCGAGCGCGGAACTCGCTTCGTCGAGAAACAGCACGGTCGGATCGCCATACAGCGCACGGGCGATCGCGATGCGCTGGCGCTCGCCGCCGGACAGCTTCAGTCCGCGCTCGCCCACCGTGGTGCGGAAGCCGTCCGGCAGGCTCTCGATGAACGCCAGGATCGTCGCCTTCGCGGCCGCTTCGCGCAGACGCTGCGCATCGCGCGGCCGGCCGAGCAGGATGTTGTCTTCCAGGCTTTCGTTCAGCAGCACGACATCCTGCGGCACGACGGCCACCGCGCCGTACCAGTCGGCGCGATCGATATCAGCGAGATCGACGCCGTCGACGAGAATGCGCCCGCCGGTCGGCTCGATCGACTTCAGCGCGAGCTTGAAGACGGTGGATTTCCCCGCGCCGGTTTCGCCGACGAGGAACGTGATCGCACCTCGCTCGGCGACGAAATCGACGTCGGTCACGCCGCGACCGTTGTCGTACGCATAGGCGACGCGGTCGAACACGATGCGCCCGTCGCGCGGCGCGAACGCCGACGCGTGCGACACCTGCCGTTCCTCGGGCGCCGTCCACAGCGCCGCGAACGGCCCGAGCGCCGCGCGGGAGCGGGCGCACTCGTCGACCGCGCGCGCGATCATTTCGAACGGCTGGTTCAACTGCAGCAGCAACGTGTTGAACAGCACGATGTCGCCGATCGACAGCGTGCCCGCCGCATGGCGCGGCAGCAGCAGCCAGAACGTCACCGCGAACTGGATCGCGAGGCCGAGACCCAGCACCGCGAGATAGCGGACGTGCTGCAGCACATACGCGCGCCAGCTGTCGCGCTCGACACGCGCTTTCTCCGAGAAACGTTCGTTCATCCAGCGATGGCTGCCGAAATGCCGGAGCGTCTCCATCGCATTGATCGCGCCGCCGACGAAGCGCGCATTTTCCTGCCCGGCCTCGATCGCGCGATCGAGAAACGCGCGCGAGCGCCGCGCGCCGACGATCGCGATCGTCACCGCGACCGCACCGTAGGCGACGGTGATGGCCACGACCTCGAAGTTGATCAGCGCGCCGAGCGTGACGAGCGTGAGCACGATCTGCAGCGTGCCGGGGATCAGGTCCATCAAGCTCAGCAGCACGAGCACCGACAGCGCCCGGCTGCCGCGCTCGTTCGCGTTCTGGATTTCCGCGGGATTGTGCTCGACGAAGAAGGCCGTGGTCTTCTTCAGGATGCGCTCGAAAAATCGCGTGCTGGTGATGAAGCCCAGATTCTCCGAGCTCATGAACGCGAGGTACTGCACCACGCGTTGCAGCGCGCTGGAGAGGCCCAGCAGCACCGCGTAGACCACGAAGCCCGGAACCAGCGCGTGGAGCACGCCGCGGTGCGACAGCGCGTCGATCAGGCGCGAGAACAGATAGGGGGCGGCAACCGCGCTCGCGCTCGACAGGAGGACGACCGCCACGACCGTCAGCAACATCAGGCGATCGGCCTTCCAGTAGGCCCGCAGGACCTCGGTGATCGGATGCGACGCACGGGTTTCGTTCATGGCGGGATGAACCGGGCACGGCGCAGCCCGGATGGCGGCGATGGGCGAAAAAGTCTAACAGAGTGAAAGGAATGGCGTGGCGGCGTTCGGGTGGTATGACTGTCGCGCTGCGCGGCTCCCGGAGCCTCGTTCCGTTCGAAAGGACCCCGCTGATCACTTCCGTTCCAAGGGCCGCCTGCAAATCCGAACGTTGCGCCAGAACCGGAGCGACTCGACGGAGCGACGGTTGGCACTCACATTGACATATCGGTAAATCTCGATATACTCGCTGCCCATGGAATTGCTCGACATCTTCAAAGCCCTCTCGAACCGGACCCGCCTTGAAATCCTGCAGGGTTTGAAAGATCCCGTGAAGAACTTCCCGCCGCAGGATGAAGGGGACGTTCACACGGTGGGCGTCTGCGTCAGCAGTATTCAGGAAGGCGTCGGGCTGTCGCAGTCGACGGTGTCCGATTACCTTGCGACGCTGCAACGAGCAGGCCTGGTGGAAGTCAGGCGCATCGGCCAGTGGACTTACTACAAGCGCAACGAAGCAGCGATCAGCGCGCTGGCCAAGACCATCGGCAAAGACCTGTAATTTTTTGCCCCATTATATCGATAATTCCCGATATCCCTTTTTATCGAAACGAGGATGTGCAATGAAAGCGCTGTTGCTCAAGTCATTTGGCGGCCCGGAATCATTCGAACTACGTGACATGCCCAAGCCGGTGCCGCACGTGGGACAAGTCCTGGTCCGGGTCCACGCCACCTCCGTCAATCCACTGGATTACCAGGTTCGACGGGGCGACTATCCGGACCTGGTGCCACTTCCGGCCATTACCGGACACGACGTATCGGGCGTGGTCGAAGCTGTCGGGCCCGGCGTGACGGCCTTCTCGCCGGGGGACGAAGTCTGGTACACCCCGCAAATCTTCGACGGGCCGGGCAGTTACGCCGAGTACCACGTGGCTGCCGACAGCATCGTCGGGAAGAAGCCGCCTTCATTGAGCCATCTCGAGGCGGCCAGCCTGACCCTAGTCGGCGGAACGGTTTGGGAAGCACTGGTCGTGCGTGCGGCGCTGCGCGTGGGGGAAAGCATTCTGGTACACGGCGGCGCGGGCGGCGTCGGCCATGTGGCGATCCAGCTCGCCAAAGCCATCGGCTCAAGGGTGTTCACGACCGTGCGCGAAGCAAACGTCGAATTCGCTCGCAACCTTGGGGCCGATGTGGTCATCGACTACGAAAAGGACGATTACGTCGACGCGGTCATGCGAGACACCGGTGGTCGTGGCGTCGATGTCGTGTTCGACACCATCGGCGGCAACACCTTGTCGCGCAGCCCCGATGCGCTCGCTCAACTTGGCCGCGTCGTCACGATCGTGGACATCGCCCAGCCGCAAAACGTCATTCAGGCCTGGGGCAAGAACGCGAGCTATCACTTCGTGTTCACGCGACAGAATCGCGGCAAGCTGGATGAGTTGAGTGCGTTGATCGAGCGTGGACAGCTGCGGCCACACGTGGGTGCGGTCTATTCCCTTGCCGACGTTCCGCTCGCGCACGCCCTGCTGGAACGTCCCAACCACGGTGTTCGAGGAAAGATCGCGATTGCGGTCGAGCCGTCGGCTTATCCCGAACGTGGTGCCGGCTTCCAAGGGGCGTGATCTTTTTCTTGCATGCTGACCGTAGCGAGTGGCGCGTGAGTCGCGGTGAGTCGCGAGCATCAGGGTTGCGTGTGGGCTGAACCCGACAGACCCAAGCGCAGCCGGCGCGATCACCGCTGGCTTTGGCGGGCGGTCGACAGCGCGAGAATCGTGCGGATCGTGGCACCATGAAATGCCGTCGCCATGGGCCTACCCATGGAGCCGCGAACTTCCTATCGTGGAGACCTGCGACGCGCCGGCCGGATCGGCGGCGCGCCCTCTTCTCCTCGACAGGTCCGCCAACATGAACGCCAACGACACCGGACTGACCGTACGCGCGGTCACGGAAAACGACTACGACCAGTGGCTGCCGCTGTGGGACGGCTACAACCGCTTCTACGGCCGCTTCGACGATACGGCCCTGCCGCTGCGGGTCACACAACTCACGTGGTCGCGCTTCTTCGACGGTTACGAACCCGTGCACGCGCTCGTCGCGGAGCGCGACGGCCGGCTCGTCGGGCTCGTGCATTTCCTGTATCACCGCAGCACGACGCATATCGGGCCGACCTGCTATCTGCAGGACCTGTTCACGCTCGACAGCGAGCGCGGCAAGGGCGTCGGCCGCGCGCTGATCGAAGCCGTGTACGACGCCGCGCGTGCGCATCGCGCCGAACGCGTGTACTGGCAGACGCACGAGACGAACCACACGGCGATGCGGCTCTACGACACCGTCGCGGCAAAGCCGGGGGCCGTGCTCTACCGGAAGGAGTTGTCGCGCTGAGATGGACGGTGAGACGTGGGCAAGCGCCATGTCACGGATTACCCCGCCCGATTGAAGGCCATGATCGCTTCCGGGAACAGCCGCTTCGGCAAACCCGGTAGCCCCGGGGATACAAGATCATCGTTTCGGTCGATTTTTGTGTCCCCGAGGCTACCCACTCAACCCATCGGCCGCGCCTTGACCCACAGAAACAGCGGCACGCGCGCCCATTGTTTCAACTGGTCCGTATCGGCCTGGTCGGGCGGCGGCTCGCGCAGCGACACGATCGCGAACCCGGCCGCCTCCAGCGCTTCCATGTACGCCTGCAGCGGCAGCGACCAGCCGGCGAAGTGCATCGACAGCCCGTCGCGCGTTTCCACGCCGTCGAAGTGCTCGCGCCCGAAATAGCTGCCCTTCAGCACGAACGGCGCATCGGGTTGCGGCCCCGCGAAGGCGCCGCGATCGCGGAACGGATGCACGAGCGAAATGAACAGCGTCCCGCCCGGCTTCAGCACGCGGCGCGCTTCGTTCAACGCGCGCTGCATGTCGTCGAGGTCCATCAGCACGTTGTACGCCATCACGAGATCGAAGCTGGCTGAATCGAACGGCAGCGACGCCGCGTCGGCCAGTTCGTAGCGATGCGCGGAATCCGCGTGACGCGCGGCGTCGAGCATCGCGGGCACCACGTCGGTCGCAGTCACGTCGTAGCCGAGCGCCTTCAGTTCGCGGCTCACGCGGCCTTCGCCGCAGCCGATCTCCAGCGCGCGGCCGGTGTCGCGGCCGATATAGGCCGCGAGCCCCGCGCGGTATTTCCAGAACGCATCGTGCCCCGGCTTGCCGGCCCAGCCGATCCATTGGTCGGCGGCCTGTGTCCAGTGTTCGGTGATGGCTTTCGTGTCGGTCATGTGCGCTCCCGTCCGGCGTGCGTCGTTGGCTGAGGATGCGCATGGTAAGCCGAAGCGGTGAACGGTGTGAGCGCGTTGCACCGCTTCGGCCGGTTTCCGTTTCCGGTCGCGAAGTTCTACAGTTACATAAAACAACTTGCGCCGCCGCGCGTCGCCCGCCGCTCGTCGATGCGCACCCGATTCCGAGGACATCCCATGCCGAGCATCCTGGCCGCGCCCGCCAATCTCTCGCCCAGCCCCGTCGCGTCGGAAACGCGCATGGTGCACGACGTCGCCACGCTGAAGCCGTCCGACTATCGTTCGGCGGACGGCGCGTCGTGGGTCATCTCCACCCTCACGCCGGCCGCGGACAGCGGCACGAACGTGACCGGCACGACGTACTTCGACACTGCGAAAGGCCAGACCGTCCCGGTGCCCGACGCGCGCCGCCGCTATGTGAATCGCGGCACGTGGCAGGTCGTCGCGAGCTCGAGCCCGTCCGTACCGGCCACCGGCCGCTACGACTGGCTGACGCTCGCCTGGCTGCCAATCAACCGGCGGCCGCTGCCCCAGACGCCCGAGCACCTGTATTCGCCGTTCATTCGCGGCGGCACGATCGTGTATCGCTGGAATCCGGCGGCGGAAGGCGGCGAACAGTTCGGCAACGTGCGGATGATCTTTCCGGAATGGACGCAGCAGGTGGCCGATGCGTTGCGGGCGGCTCCGGCAGCGTCGACGAACGGAGCGAGCGCGTCGGCCGTATCGTCGGCGCTCGATCGCCTGAAAGCGGACACGAATCCGATGACCGCCGTGCTCGACTTCAGCGATGCGCTGCGCGATGAACCGGTGGAGCGGATCGTCGCGCGGCTGCCGCTGCTGCTGCGGGTGAAGGATCTGCACGAACTGTCGGCGATCGTATTCCTGTGCCTGTCCGGATCGCGCGCGGAAGACCGGCCGCGCTTCGCTGAAATGATCAACGGGTCGATCGCGTCGACCGACGACAGCGCACGGCTGCTCGCGATCGCGTATGGCGCATTCGCGGCCGGCCGGGCGCGGCCCTATCCATTCAACGATGCCGGGCAGACCGCGCGTATCAATGACGTGTTCGGCGCGTTGAAGCAGCGGACGGCGGCGCTCAATGTGCCGGTTGCGGAAGGGTCGCCGTGGTATGAGTTTTTCACGGCGTATCGGCTGGGTGGCGCTGTGTCCGGGAAGGGACAGTGATCGCCTGCGATAGTCAGCCCCGCGACCGCAAAACTCGATCGCCAGTACCGACAATCTCTTGTAGCGAGTCAATCGGCCTTTTATCCGCGCATAACACCGCGATGAATAAATGCCGAATCGGTTTTCGATCTATTCGACCTTTTGCGTCGAATCGTCCCGTGCTAGATTTTCTCCCGGCCACAGAGCCATCTCAAATAACCCGAACTAAAAAAGACCAAATCATGAAATCTGTATTCCGTCATGCCGCGCTGGCATTGGTGACGATCGGCTTCCTGTCGGGCTGCGCGAGCAGCGTGACACGCGAGGCCAGCGATCAGGCGGGGGCCATCACAACTGCATCGACGTCCAAATTCGGCACGAAGCCCGTGATCGTGCAAGTCACGCTCGACAATGCCGCGCAGGAAGCGCTGAAAGACAATCTGAAATTCAGCCCCGAAAACCTGAAAGGGAAAATCGAAAGCGCACTGGCCGCACGCAAGCTGCTGGCAACGGCCGGTTCGACCGACGCGATGCACCTGAATGTCGAAGTCACCGGCATTCGCACGCGATCGAGCTTCTCGGCCGTCATGTTCGGCTTCATGGCCGGCAGCGATTATGTCGACGGCACCGTGACGCTCGCCGACGCCGACAATCATCCGATCGACCGCTTCAAGGTGTCGGCATCGTATGCGCTCGGCGGCATCGCCGGCATCGACAGCATGCGCATGGACTGGCTGTACGAGAAATTCACCGAGAAGACGCTCGCGACGCTCGATCCGGCGGCCGCGGCCACGCAGGCCGACACGGCGCCGGCAGCATCGAAGAAGCTGTAAGACCCGACGCCCGACGGATCGCGAATGCGCGGCCCGTCGGGTAACGGCGGTGGATCACATGCCACCGCCAGCGAATGCGCTCGCCGGTCGCGAACCGACCGCCATGCAATGCGCGAGTGAATGCCCCGTGCTCGCATCTGGCAGCGGTCCTATTCCGTTCAGTCAGCCGATATAAATCGGATCGCGGCCGTGCCCACCGACCGCCACAACACACCCACACCCGCTCGCACGGCGATAAAAAAGCGGCCGCTCGCGGGAGGAGCTGCCGTCAAGGAAAGATCCCCGTTCGGGATACCGGGGGACACCACATCTCACCGGTATGCGTGTTGTTGATGACCGCCATTCCGCTGACCATCAGACCGGTCTGATTCGCGGCCCTTCCGCCTGAAAATCACGCAGTCCTGATCCACGCGAGTTCACCGAATCCGCAACGCGCCGTTACGTTCTCGACGGGAACCCCCATACGCGGCGACCTGTCGAATCGCCGCACGACCGTCGACGGCTTCATCGCCGTGGCGGACAATCCCCTCTCCAGCCCCGCTCGATCACGTCCCGCCCTTTCATGCTGAGCATTGGTCCCTTCTCGATCCGCGTCGTCGCGGTAGCTGTCGCCGCGCTGCTCGCGTGGCTCGTCGCCCGTGTCATCCAGCGTCGCCCGCCGGACGGACATCACAAGACCGCGTCGAGCCTGATCCTCGATACGTTGCTGTTCGGCCTGCTCGCCGCGCGTATCGGCTACGTCGCGCAGTGGTGGCACGAGTACGCCGCCGCGCCGCGCTCGATCATCGCGCTCGGCGACGGCGGCTTCGACTGGCGCATCGGCCTCGCGGCGGGCATCGTGTTCGCGGGCTGGCGCCTGCGCCGCCTGCCCGCGCTGCGTCGCCCGGTGATGGCCGGCATGCTTGCGGGCATTGCCGCATGGGGCATCGCACAAGGCACGCTCGCCACGTTGCAGCACAGCGCGCCGCCGCTTGCCGCATTGCAGCTCGAAGCGCTCGATGCCACACCAGTGCCGGTGCAACGCTTCGCGGGCAAGCCCGTCGTCGTGAACCTGTGGGCCACGTGGTGCCCGCCGTGCCAGCGCGAAATGCCGATCCTCGCGCAAGCGCAGCAGGCGCATCCGGGGATGACGGTGCTGATGGTCAACCAGGGCGAAGACGCGCAAGCGGTGCGCGCGTTCCTCGAACAGAAAGGGCTGCGGTTCGATCACGTGCTGCTCGATCGCACGCTGCACGCGATGAAAACCTACGGTTCGCGCGGGCTGCCGACGACGCTCTTCTTCGACGCGAAAGGCAACCTCGTCGAATCGCACATGGGCGAGATCACCGCCGCGCGGCTGAATGATGCCGTGGCGGATCGCTTCGGCCAGTAACGAGCGTCTCGTCCAAAGAACCGCGGCGCCGCGTCGTCACATCCGCGCCTCGACCGCGGCCAGCCGGGCCGGCAGATGTTCGAGCAGCGCATCGACGGCGGCGCGCACTTTCAGCGGAAGATGCAGCGTGTAAGGCCACACCGCCTGGATCGGAAAGATCTCGCCCGGCCGATCGGGCAGCAACTCCCGCAGCACGCCGCCGCGCAACGCGTCGCGCACCAGCCAGTACGGCAACCACGCGACGCCCAGATCCGCGACGGCCGCATCCATCAGCGCACTCAAATCGTCGGACAGCAAACGAACGGCGGGCTGCAGCTCCACGCGCTGACCGTCGACGATCACGCGCCAGCGATGCACCTGGCCGAAACGCGTATAGGCCAGCGCCTTGTGCCGTTCGAGTTCTTCATAGGTCGTGGGTTCGCCGCAGCGGCTCAGGTACGCCGGCGATGCGCAGAACGCCATCCGGTGCTCGCCCAGCGGCCGCGCCACCAGCTCGCTGCTGTTCGGCAACGTGCCGACGCGAATCGCCAGATCGAAACGCTCCTCGACCAGGTCGACGGAACGATCGCTGAACGACAGGTCGAGATCGAGCTCGGGATGCGCCTTCGCCAGTTCGATCAGGATCGGCGCCACGCAAAGATGACCGAAGAGCGTGGGCATCGACACGCGCAGGCGCCCCTTCATCTGCCATTTGCCGGTTTCCAGCAGCGCCTCGCCCGCCTGGATCTGCTCCATCGCGCGCAGGCAATGGTCGTAGAACAACGCGCCTTCGTCGGTCAGGCTCTGGCTGCGCGTCGTACGCTGAAACAGCACGACGCCCAGCCGCTCCTCGAGGCGTGCGATGCTCTTGCCGACCGCGGACCGCGTGATGTGCAGCTTCTCCGCGGCTTCCGCGAAGCTGCTCGCTTCCGCCGCAGCGATGAAAACGTCGATGCCCTTCAGGTTGTTTCGCATGCGATTGGGGACAAATACGCTACACAGTGAGTCGATCTTATCGCTTTTGGCGATAAAAGGTGGCTGATAGGATCGATTCCAGTCCTCACATTCGCAACGGAGCACCCCGCATGGCCCGGATCCTCGTCCTCAAATCCAGCATTAACGGCAGCCAGTCGCAAACCGGTGCGCTGATCGACACGTTCCTGGCCGAGCGCCAGGCCAACGGCCATGCCGACGACGTGATCGTGCGCAATCTCGTCGACACCGACCTGCCGATGCTCGACAGCGAGCTGTTTCACGCGCTGCGCGGCGCAGCCAACCCGAGCGAGCGTGCGCAACGCGCGATCGTGCTGTCCGACGAACTGATTGCCGAACTCAAGGGCAGCGACCTGCTGCTGATCGGCGCGCCGATGTACAACCTCAACGTGCCGACCCAGTTGAAGAACTGGTTCGACCTCGTCGCGCGTGCCCGCGTGACGTTCCGGTACACGGAGACGTACCCAGTGGGGCTCGTCGAAGGCATCAGCGCGATCGTGTTCAGTTCTCGCGGCGGCGTGCACGTCGGCCAAGAGACGGATGCGGTCACGCCGTACCTGCGTGCCGTGCTCGGCCTGATGGGTATCGTCGACGTGGAATTCGTCTATGCGGAAGGGCTCGACATGAAGCCGCACGGTTTCGAAGCGGGGCTGGCGAATGCACGCCGGCAGATGGACGCGCTGCACGGGTGAGTCGGAATGCACGGCGACGTTCTCGCGCGAGGTCCGGCGTTACCTGCACGACGTGAATGACATCGTCGTGCAACGCGCGGCTGGTGAATCGAAGCATTCGACCGACACGCTTTCTGACATATCGGCAATGAAGTGACAACGCGGCCCGCGAGCGCAATCGCCGTGGAATCGTTGCGCAGCAAGCAGCAAGACATCGGCATGACCGTCGGTACCGATGACGACGCTCCAGACCAGCACCTGACAACGATCGATCTCGGCTAGAGTGGTCGCACGTTTTCGCTTGGAGTATCAGGTCATTTCGTCATGCCAATCATTTGACGGGATGCCGATCGACATTCGCTGCGTAAACGAGCGCGGCCCGCTGGTGCACTACCACCCGCGGGCCGCTGACCACAACCCACTCATCATGGGAGTCAGTCATGGCTGACGCGAATCATAACGCACCCTTTCGTTTTCACGATTGTTTCGTCTCCAGTCAATCGTCTCTCCAGACCCGTCGTATCGTTCCGCACCTCAGGCTTGCCGACATGGCGCCGCCTGTCCTCCATCTGTGGATGAAGCTATCCGGCCGCTGGATCGAAGCTGCGGGCTTCGAACCAGAGCAGCGTTTACGGATCGACGTGACGCACAAGCGGCTGGTGATCACGCCGATCGACGAAGCGGACGGCGATCATGCCCGGAAGGGTGGATTCCCTGATGTCGATCAACCGACGGGGCAGCACCAACGGCAGTTGTCGATGGTGACGGAGGAGGCGTAATGAATCGCAACGACTCACGCCGATACGCCGACAACCTGCCGACTGACTTCGATTTCGACTTTGACCTGGACGACGCTGACGCACTGTCGGCCAAGTCCGCGCTTGTGCTGAAGCTCAACGCACTGATCGTCTCCCGCGGCCTGACCGAAGAGGAGGCTGTCGCGCTCTCGGAAATGGCCCGGCCGGTGGTCACCCCCGAGCAGCGCGATCGACTCCGGAACGTTTCGCTGGAACTGCTGATGCGCACACTGGTGTCGCTTGGCCAGCAAGTTGAAATCGTCGTGCGGCCTGCGGGGCAATCCCGCCCGGCGGGTATCACGGTTTCGGTCTGACGGCCGGCGAAATAGACGGAAACGAAGCAGGACCGCGGTCGGGTCTGACCTGGCCGCCGCCGTAGCAGTTTCGGCACCACAACCGTTCAATACTTGGACGAGCTCGCACCGATATTCGCGAAAGCAAGCGCCGCAAGCCGACGGCATGACACGATGCCGTACTGCTCAAAAGCTCCGCGCGACAAGGCATGCCGAGCGTGCCGAAGGGCGTTCGCCAAACACCGTTCCACCGGCAATCCGCCGATCAATCAATTCTTCGATCCCAGCGATGAAAGGTAGCCCTGTCGCAATGATTTCGGCGCTTGCAGCATATACCCGAACGGATATAATTCATGGAGCCAGAACGGAAATTGCTTTACTGGGAAGGTGCGTCGAAAAAAGACTTCAAGGCATTTCCCATTGAGGTACAGAAGGACATGGGCGTAGCGCTGTTCATTGTCCAGTCGGGTCGCACGCCGGAGTCAGCAAAACCATGGAAAGGGTTGGTTTCCGGTGTGTACGAGCTGGTCGACGACCATCGCGGCGATGCATTCCGGGTGGTGTACATCGTGCAAATTGGTGATGCAGTTCATGTACTCCATGCCTTTCAGAAGAAATCCAAGTCCGGCATTGCCACACCGCAACCGGATGTGGAATTGATCAGGAAGCGGTTGAAAGCAGTGCTTGCCCGGCATGGGCGAGTAGGAGATAAGTGATGAATCGCAAGGAATATCCTCAGGGCACCGACAACGTGCTTGTCGACCTGGATTTCGACGACGCCCAGGAACTGACGGCCAAGGCCGCGCTCGCCCTCAAACTCAACGAACTGATCGACCAGCGCGGCCTGACTCAGATCGAGACGGCATCCATCATCGGCATGACACAGCCCAAGGTGTCTCAAGTACGTCGCTACAAACTCCAGAACATTTCGCTGGAGCGACTGATGCAAGCACTGGTGTCGCTGGGCCAGCATGTGGAAATCGTGGTGCAACCGGCAAGACGCTCGCGTTCGGCTGGTATCACAGTCGCAGCGTGACTCAGACCCCGTGCCGGAAAAAACGTGTAAGGCGCCGGAATACCCTCGGCGCTCGCATGAGGCAGCGTTAGGAGCAGCGCGATCAACCATGAACAGCATGACTGCGACCGGGCCCAACGGTCGCCGCCGAAGCCCCTCCGATACACGCCGGTTCAATGTATCGTGAACGATCGTTACAACCAATCAGACCGGGGTGAGTTTGCAATGTGCTGCCTCCCGTCTTCCGTGAGCTTGTGAGCGCAGCGCGCCGCCCGTCGAACCGATGTTTCATGTCGCGTCAACGCAAGTGACGCAAGCTGCCGGCCGCGCCCCACCCCATTCAGCAGCACCCGCACGCGGCGTTCCGCCGCACCTCCCCCGCTGCTGCGTCATTCGCGGATAATCCCGCCATCCCCCCACCGGAGTCACGCCATGCCCATCGACACCTTCGGTACTCTCGTCGCGGCGTCGCTCGTGCTCCTGTTCGGCCAGCTTCTGGTCACGCGCATCGGTGTGCTGCGCGCATACACGATCCCCGAGCCCGTCGCGGGCGGCCTCGTCGTCGCGCTGGCGCTCACTGCGTTGCGCGGCTTCGCGGGCACCGAGATCCGTTTCGACACGTCGCTGCAAACGCCGCTGATGCTCGCGTTCTTCGCGTCGATCGGCCTGAACGCCAAGCTGTCGACGCTCAAGTCGGGCGGCCCGATGCTGCTGCGCTTCCTGCTCGTTGTGCTCGGGCTGCTGATCCTGCAGGACGCGCTCGGCATCGGTCTCGCCAAGGCACTCGGCCTCGATCCGCTGCTCGGCCTGCTGGCCGGCTCGATCACGCTGTCGGGTGGGCACGGCACGGGGGCCGCGTGGAGCAAGGTCTTTGCGGAGCGCCACGGCCTCGCGTCGGCGACCGAAGCCGCGATCGCGTGCGCGACCTTCGGCCTCGTGCTGGGCGGCCTGCTCGGCGGGCCGGTCGCGCGCTACCTGACGCGCCACGTGAAGATTCCCGGCTTCGCAGAACCGCATGCACCCCAGGGCGCCGCTGGCGACACTGGCGGCCTCGAACATCCGAAGGAGCAGCAGTCGATGACGCCGTCCGCGTTCATCAACACGCTCGCGCTGTTCGCGATTTCGCTATCGGGCGGCACGGCGATCGAGTCGCTGATCCGCGGCACCGCATTCGAGCTGCCAACGTTCGTGTGCGTACTGTTTGTCGGCGTCGTGCTCAGCAACGGGCTGTCACTGTTCGGCTGGCGCCCGTCCGAGCACGCGGTGTCGCTGCTCGGCAACGTGAGCCTGTCGCTGTTCCTCGCGATGGCGTTGATGACACTGCGCCTGTGGGATCTCGCGTCACTCGCGCTGCCAATCCTCGTGCTGCTCGTGTCGCAGACGCTGCTGATGGTCGGGTATGCGGTGTTCGTCACGTACCGGATGATGGGCCGCAACTACGACGCGGCCGTGCTCGCCGCCGGCCACTGCGGCTTCGGGCTCGGCGCGACACCCACCGCGATCGCGAACATGCAGGCCGTTACCGCTCGGTTCGGCCCGTCGCATATGGCGTTCCTGATCGTGCCGATGGTCAGCGCGTTCTTCATCGACATCGCGAATGCGCTCGTGATCAAGCTGTTTCTTGCGCTGCCGATTTACGGTTGATTCACGATGTAGCCACGTGACGCGCCGCTCAGGGCCGCGACAGCACCAGCACGCGCCCGCCGACCCGGTGCAGCTTGAGCCAACCCATGTCGGCGGTAAAACGCAGTTGCTGCAAGTTGAAATCGAACGGGGCTCGCTCGGCCGCCTTGATCACGGCATCGGCGATCCAGCGAATCAGCACCTTGCCCTCTTCGGTGGTTTGATGGCCGGTCTGGCCGCCGCAGAAATGGCGATTTCCGGCGTTGACCTGCATTTGTAACTGCATCCAGTGGCCCGGCAGGCCCGGCAAGGTCCGGAACAGGTCGGCCACGCGCTGCGTCGTCAGGCTGCGCGCCCACAGTGCGCTGTCACCATCCGGCCGCTCCAGGTTGTGGCGATCCGCAACCTGGGCCTGGCCCTTGATGTCGCCTTTCAGGGAATCGGGTTTCGTCATGACGCTTTCCTCGCGATGGGCCCGGCAACGGGCCGGTTGAATGGACAAGGACCACGGCGCGTGGTCGGCCTGAAACACAGGCAGGTTCGATCCTGACGCCAGGGCCACCATGAACGACAGGCCGGCAGCACGCGTCGGCCTGACTGTACGGATCGGTTCGCACCTCGATCGATGCCGGACGGGTGCCCCGCCCGGGCCGGGTGAACGATACGCCCATTGCAGGAATTCGACGCCTGTCAGCTATGTCAGGCCTCGATATCCGGTGTCTGTCCCCATCACGCTTTCTTCTTCCCCTTCAGCACGAACGCGGCCGCCGTACACCCCACCATCGCGACACCCGCGATCAGGAACGTGTCACTGTACGCCATCAGCAGCGCCTCACGCATCACGCGCTGGTTCACGAGCGCGAGCGCCAGCTCGTGCACGCTGCCGGTCGATGCGCCCGGCAGCGCATCGGCACGCGGCACATGCACGCGCGACAGCAGCCGCGCCAGCATCGCCATGCGTTCCTGAAACGCTGCCGAGAACGGCGAAACGGCCTCGCCGATCCGCATCGCGTGCAGCTTCTGCCGCTCGACGACGATCTGGCTCGCCACCGCGATGCCGATCGCGCCGCCGACGTTGCGCACCATGTTGAACACGCCGGATGCGGAACCGAGCTGCGCCTTCTCGATTCCGTCGACGGCCATCACCGACAGCGCGATCACGACCAGCGACTGCCCGATCCCGCGCACGACGAGCGACGGCACGATCACGTTCGACGCGGCGTCGGCGGTCAGGTGGATGTTCATCAGGCAGCCGGCCGCGACGAGCGCGAAGCCGAGCACGATCGTCGTGCGCGGGCTCGTGCGGCGCATCAGCGGCGGCGTCAGGAACGACATCACGAACTGCACGAGCCCGTACGGGATCATCGCGAGGCCGATGTCGCGCGCACTGTAGCCGTGCAGCTCGGCGAAGTAGTTCGGTACGAGGAACACGACGCCGAACACCACCGCGCCGAACAGGAACTGCATCAGGCTCGCGATCCCGAAGTTGTAGCGGCCAAGCAGCCGCAGGTTGATGAACGGCTCCTTGCGCCGCAGCTCGATCGCGACGAACGCAACGAGCCCCGCCACCGCGACGATCGACAGCTCGACGATCAGGTCGGACGCAAACCAGTCCTTGCGCCCGCCCTCCTCCAGCACGATCTGCAGCGCGCTCAGCCCGAGCGCCATCGTCGCGATCCCGAACCAGTCGGCCTGGCGCAGCTTCGACAATTGCACGGGCACCGGACGGATCGCCCACGCGATCGCCGCGATCAGCGCAATCGCGGGCGGAATCTGCAGATAGAAGATCCAGCGCCACGAATACATGTCGGTGAGCCAGCCGCCGAGCGACGGCCCGGTCGCCTGCGCGACGTTGTTCGCGACCGCGAACAGCGCCATGCCGAACGGATGCTTCGACGGCGGCAACTCGGTGACGATCAGCTGGAACGACAGCGGAATCAGCACACCGCCGAATGCGCCCTGCAATGCGCGCGCGACGATCATCGACGAGATGGTCGGCGCGACCGAGCACGCAATCGAGAACGCAAGAAACCCCGTTGCGCCGACGAGCAGCACGCGGCGCGCGGAGAACACCTGCACGAGCCAGCCGGTGAGCGGGATCACGACGATCTCGGCCACGAGATATGCGGTCGAGATCCACGAGCCTTCCTCGAAGCTCGCGCCCAGCGACCCGCGAATGTCGGGCAGCGACGCGTTCGTCACGTGCACGTTCATCCCCGCCATGAAGCAGCCGAACACGCCGCCCAGCACCGCAACCCACGCGCGCAGCGAAACGGTTTCGTCGTGCGCGGCCTGCCCGGTTGCGGCGCTCACGATCCGGCTCCCGGTGCGCCGCGGGTATCGACGCGCGCGATCACCGACATGCCGGGCCGCAGCACGAGGCCCGACGGCGGCGCATCGAGGCGGATCTTCACCGGCACGCGCTGCACGATCTTCGTGAAGTTGCCGGTCGCGTTGTCGGGCGGCAGCAGCGCGAATTCGGCACCCGAGCCCGGTGCGAGCCCGAGCACGCGGCCGTGCAGCGTGCGGCCCGAGTAGGTATCGACGTCGATCTCGACCGGCTGCCCGTCATGCATCGCGCCGAGCTGCGTCTCCTTGAAGTTCGCGACGACGTACACGTCGCGCAGCGGCACGACCGCGAGCAGCGGCATTCCGACCTCGACGTACTGGCCCGCACGCACCGCACGCTGGCCGATCGTGCCGTCGCGGGTCGCGCGGATCACCGTGTGCTCGACATCCAGTTGCGCCAGCGCGAGCTTCGCGCGGGACGCCGCGAGCCGCGCACGCGCCTGCTCGATCGCAGCCGTGCTCTGCGCGCGGCGTCGGCGCAACACCGTCTGCTGGTCGTCCTGCGCGCGCACGGCCGCGCTCGCGCGGGCCAGTTCCGCGCGTGCCTTCAGCGCATCGGCATGCGCCTGTTCCCAGCGCTGCCCGCTGGCAGCCGATTCGGCAAGCAGCTGCTTG
>NZ_JAAGPG010000287.1:0-10683 GCF_017104665.1 Burkholderia sp. Se-20378
CGTACGGCGCGGCGGACGCGCGCACCGCCGGCCCGGGGCGAACCCTTCGTCATAGAGGCCCTGTCGGTCGAATGAGGGTAGTAACGAGGGACGATTCTACCCATTCAAGCCGGCGAGCCAAAAGAAAACCGCCACGCGGGCGGTTTCTTCACGAGCGGATCGGGGGGCGCGCATCAGGCAGGCGCGCCTTGTCGATCAGTGCCAGCCGTTGTGGCGGCCGTTGTCCCAGTGGCCACGATCGCCACGATCGCCGCCCCAGCCGCGGCCGTGATGGCGGTACCACTCGTCACGGCCCCAGTAGCGACGGCCGTCCCAGTAGCGGTCGCCATGCCAGCCGATCACGATGGTCGGTCCCGGCGCGTAGACAGGGGCCGGTGCGTAGACCGGCGCAGGCTGATAGACGACCGGCGGCGGAGGCGGCGGCGCATACACGGGTGCGGGCGCGACGTATACCGGCGCCGGAACGCCGAGATTGATCCCGACATTGACTCCCGCCATTGCTGCGCCCGACACGAGCAAGGCCGTCATACCGGTCAAGAGCGAGGCAACACGCAAGGTCTTCATGGATTCCTCTTCTGGTTGTGTCATGTGTGATTCGACTATAACGGCAAGCGCCGGTCCCGCATATTTCCACTTTGTAAGAACTGATGCGCGGCATCGCAACGGGAAGCTTGCGCTAACGTCTTGTAACAATCGACGGCCTGAATGCGGCATGCCGGCATCTTTCTGCCCACGCCCGCGCCCTTACCCATCGTCCGCATCTGGAACGGCGACATGCACCAAGCGCCGAATCATACTGCGTGTGCAGCGCCCCATCCCCCTTTCGCTCGCCGGTTTCCCCCCGCCTGCGTGCGCCGCGCGCCCTGATCGTGCCCGTCTTGCGGACGAAAAAAAAGCGGCACTCGCGTGCCGCTTTTCTGGTTGGCGCCCCCGCGCCGCAATGCCGCTCAGCGCGACATCATGTTCATGCTGACGTTGTGCATCACCCACAGCGTGCCGACGATCAGGATCGCCACGGTCAGCACCGTGTAGCTGAACGCCATCACGTTCCAGCGCTGGCCCGACGAGCCGTTCATGTGCAGGAAGTACACGAGGTGCACGATGATCTGCACGAACGCGAGCACCGCAAGTGCGATCAGCGACGCGTGCGGCGACAGCACGCCGCCCATCACGAGGCCGAACGATGCGGCCGTCAGCAGCACCGACAGGATGAAACCGGCGAAGTAGCCGCCGACACTGCCGTGCCCTTCTTCGAGTTGAGACGAATGCGAATGGGCCATTTAGATCACGCTCGCGAGATAGACAAAGGAAAACACGCAGATCCACACGATGTCGAGGAAGTGCCAGAAGAGGCTCAGGCACGTCAGTCGTCGCAGGTCGCGATCGGTCAGGTCGCCGCCGCGGAACACGATCTGCCCGGCGAGCACGATCATCCACAGCAGGCCGGCCGTCACGTGCAGCCCGTGCGTGCCGACCAGCGTGAAGAACGCCGACAGGAACGCGCTGCGCTGCGGGCCGGCGCCCTCCGCGATCAGGTGCGAGAACTCGCGCAGTTCCATCACGAGGAACGCCGCGCCGAGCACGAACGTCACCGCGAGCCATGCGAGCAGCGCGCCGCGTCGCTGCTTGTACGCAGCGAGCATCGCGAAACCGTACGTGATGCTCGACAGCAGCAGCGCGGCGGTTTCCACCGCGACGCCCGGAATGTCGAACAGGTCTTTCGCGGTCGGCCCGCCCGCATGCTGCTGGCCGAGCACCGCGAACGTCGCGAACAGCGCCGCAAAGATCACGCAGTCGGTCATCAGGTACAGCCAGAACCCGAACACCGAATGCGACGGCGGATGGTCGTCGTGCTCGAGCAGGGTTGCGCTCAAGGTTTTCTGCAACATCAGTTGGCCTCCAGTTCCACGTCGTCGACGCGCGCGGCCACGCGCTGCGTCGGCTGCTTGTCTTCGATCTTCCGCACCGTCGACGCGGGGATGTAATAGCCGTCGTTATCGCGCGAGCTGTAGATCACGAGCGTCGCGACGATCCCGACGAGCCCGCCGATCGCCATCCACCAGATGTGCCATACCAGCGCGAAGCCGAGCACCAGGCTGAAGATCGCGATCACGAGGCCCGCGCAGGTATTCGACGGCATGTGAATGTCGCGAATCGCTGCCGGGTTCGGCCGGCCTTCACCGCGTGCCTTCATGTCCGCATACGCGTCGAGCGTGCGCACTTGCGGGATCACCGCGAAGTTGTAGTCGGCCGGCGGCGACGAGGTCGCCCATTCCAGCGTGCGGCCACCCCACGGATCGCCCGTCGTGTCGCGGTACTCGGGCAGGTTGCGGTTGCGGATGCTGACCACCAGCTGCAGCAGTTGGCATGCAATGCCGATCGCGATCAGCACGGCGCCGAATGCGGCGACCAGCAGCCACGGATGCCAGGCCGGGTTGTCGTAATGGTTGATCCGGCGCGTCATGCCCATGAAGCCGAGCACGTAGAGCGGCACGAATGCAACGTAGAAACCGATCTGCCAGAACCAGAACGCCGCCTTGCCGAGCTTCTCGTTCAGCTTGAAGCCGAACGCCTTCGGGAACCAGTAGTTGAAGCCCGCGAGATAGCCGAACAGCACGCCGCCGATGATCACGTTGTGGAAGTGCGCGATCAGGAACAGGCTGTTGTGCAGCACGAAGTCCGCGCCCGGAATCGCCATCATCACGCCGGTCATGCCGCCGAGCGTGAACGTGACCATGAAGCCGATCGTCCACAGCACGGGCGTCGTGAATTCGATCCGGCCGCGATACATCGTGAACAGCCAGTTGAACACCTTCACGCCGGTCGGGATCGCGATGATCATCGTCATGATGCCGAAGAACGCGTTCACGTTCGCACCCGAGCCCATCGTGAAGAAGTGGTGCAGCCACACGAGGAACGACAGCACCATGATCGCGCAGGTCGCGTACACCATCGTCTTGTAGCCGAACAGCGGCTTCTTCGCGAACGTCGAGATGACTTCCGAGAAAATGCCGAACGCCGGCAGGATCAGGATGTACACCTCCGGGTGACCCCATGCCCAGATCAGGTTCAGGTACAGCATCGCGTTGCCGCCGGCTTCGTTCGTGAAGAAGTGCATGCCGAGGTAACGGTCGAGGCCGAGCAGCGCGAGCGTCGCGGTCAGGATCGGGAACGACGCCATGATCAGCACGTTCGTGCAGAGCGCGGTCCACGTGAACACCGGCATCTTCATCAGCGTCATGCCCGGCGCGCGCATCTTGATGATCGTCACGAAGAAGTTCACGCCCGTCAGCAGCGTGCCGACGCCCGAGATCTGCAGCGCCCACAGGTAGTAGTCGACCCCTACCCCCGGACTGAACTGCAGCTCCGACAGCGGCGGATACGCGAGCCAGCCCGTCTGCGCGAATTCGCCGATCACGAGCGAGACGTTGATCAGGATCGCGCTGACCGCCGTCATCCAGAACGACAGCGAGTTGATGAACGGAAATGCGACGTCACGCGCACCGATCTGCAGCGGCACGATCAGGTTCATCAGGCCGACCATGAACACCATCGCCATGAAGAAGATCATGATCACGCCGTGTGCCGTGAAGACCTGGTCATAGTGGTGCGGCGGCAGGTAGCCGGGCCCGTTGTACGAGAGCGCGAGCTGCATGCGCATCATGATCGCGTCCGCGAAGCCGCGCAGCAGCATGATCAGCGCGACGATGATGTACATCACGCCGAGTTTCTTGTGGTCGACCGTGGTCAGCCATTGCGTCCACAGCCATTTCCACCGGCCGGAGATCGTCAGCGCGGCGAGAATGCCCAGCACGACCAGCCCCATGAAGGCACCGGCCCCCATGATGATGGGCTGATCGAACGGGATCGCCGAGAGTGTGAGTTTGCCGAACATGCGTTACCCCTTCGTGCCGCAGGCGGCGTCCTTCAGGTCGAGGACGTGGCCATCGTTGTATTTCGCGATGATGTTGTGGAAGAGCCGCGGATCGACCGACGAGAAGTAGCGCACGGGCGCCTTCTCGCTCGGCTGCGCGACGGTGCCGTACACGGTCGCGTCGAGCCGGTCCGGCGACGCCTTAACCTTCTGCACCCATGCGTCGAACTGTTCGCGCGGCTCGGCGAGCGTGCGGAACTTCATGTCGGAGAAGCCGCGGCCGCTGAAGTTGGCGGACGTGCCCGCATAGTTGCCGGGCTCGTCGGCGATCAGGTGCAGGCGCGTCTGCATGCCGGCCATCGCGTACACCTGGCCGCCGAGCTGCGGGATGAAGAACGAGTTCATCACCGAATCCGACGTGATGCGGAAGTTCACCGGCGTGCCGACCGGAATCGCGAGCTGGTTCACCGACGCGATGCCGAGTTCCGGATAGATGAACAGCCACTTCCAGTCGAGTGCGACGACCTCGACATCGATCGGCTTCACCGACGACTCCAGCGGCTTATACGGGTCGAGCTCGTGCGTGGTCTTCCACGTGAGCACGCCGAGGAACAGGATGATCAGCGTCGGCACCGTCCAGATCACGACCTCGATCACGGTCGAGTGCGACCAGTTCGGCGCGTAGGTGGCGTTGCGGTTCGATGCGCGGTAACGCCACGCGAACCACAGCGTGAGCAGGATCACCGGCACGACGACGATCAGCATCGCCCAGGTGGACGTCGCGATCAGCGCCTTTTCGGCAGCACCTACGCTTCCTTTCGGATTTAGTACATCTAAATTACAGCCTGACAGGCTCAAAGCCGCGCCGATCGACATCAGCGCCACTCCACCTTTTGAAGCTCTTCTTTTCATCACACAGCCCGAGGGTCATTGAATCCGTTTGCGTATGCCCGATGCGCATTCGATCCACGAAAGTGGCCGAATCATACGTCGCGCGAGTGCGATGAAAAACCAGCTAATGCGGAAAATCATCATTGCAGAATCTGCTGTGAGACAGATTGTCGCGGGGCAATTTCACGCAGCCGAAGGCCGGCCCGGCGCTGCCTGCGCCGGACCGCGATCGGATCGATGTGTGTGCAACGACCGCACCGCCGTGCGATGCGTCCCGCTCGCGCGACGTGCCGCGATCAGCCGCGCGTCGATGCCATGTACGACGGCTGCGGCTGCGCAGGGCCGTCCCCGGTCGGCAGCTTCGAATGACTCGCGTCTTCGATCAACCGTCCGACGG
The DNA here is from genome assembly GCF_017104665.1 of Burkholderia sp. Se-20378. NCBI lineage: Bacteria > Pseudomonadati > Pseudomonadota > Betaproteobacteria > Burkholderiales > Burkholderiaceae > Burkholderia > Burkholderia sp. Se-20378. Next base: position 5,163 of record NZ_JAAGPG010000287.1, read on the forward strand.
TCGGATCGATCGCGTCGGTGAACGGCTTCGGATAGACGCCGACCATCACCACGACCAGCGCGAGCGACGCGAACATCACGATCTCGCGACGGTTCAGGTCGGCGAGCTTGCCGATCAGCGGGGTCTTGACCTTGCCGAACACGACGCGCTTGAGCATCCACAGCGTGTACGACGCACTGAGGATCAGCGTCAGCGCCGCGATGGCGCCGATCCAGAAGTTGAAGCGGATCGCGCCCATGATGACCATGAACTCGCCGACGAACCCCGACGTGCCCGGCAGGCCGACGTTGGCCATCGCGAACAGCACCGTGAAGGTCGCGAAACGCGGCATCACGCCCGCCACGCCGCCGTACGCGGCAATCTCGCGCTGCTTCGTGCGATCGACGAGCACGTTCACGCACAACAGCATCGCGCCCGCGACGAAGCCATACGACACGAGCTGCACGATCGCGCCTTCGACGCCGATCCGGTTGAACAGGAACAGCCCGAGCGTGACGATCCCCATGTGCGCGACCGTCGAATACGCGAGCAGCTTGCCGAGATCGGTCTGCGCGAGCGCGATCAGGCTCGCATAGACGATCGCGAACAGCGACAGCGCGATCACGGCCGGCGCGAAGAAGTGGCTTGCATCGGGCGTGACCGGCAGCGCGAAGCGCAGGAACCCGTAGCCGCCGAGCTTGAGCATCGCGAGCATCAGCGCGGCGCCGGTCGGGCCGTCGGTGTAGACGTCGCTCAGCCACGTGTGGACCGGCCACATCGGCACCTTGACCGCGAATGCGGCGAAGAAGCCCAGGAACACCAGCAACTGCGGCGCGAAGCCGAGCTGCAGCGTGCGCCATACGGCCATGTCGAACGTATGCGACTGCGCGTACAGGTACAGCATCGCCATCAGCAGCAACAGCGAGCCGGCGAACGAGATGAAGAAGAACTTCACGGCCGCGTACACGCGACGCTCGCGCCCCCACGTGCCGATCAGCAAATACAGTGGGATCAGCGTTGCCTCGAAGAAGATGAAGAACAGCAGCCCGTCCTGTGCGACGAACACGCCGACCATCAGCCCCGACAGGATCAGGAACGACGCGTAGTACTGCGCGACGCGCACCGTGACCGATTCCCACGACGCCACCACCACCACGAGCGTCGTGAACGCGGTCAGCACGACGAGCCACAGCGACGCGCCGTCGATGCCGACCCGCCATCCGGAATTGAATGCGGCCAGCCAGTTGCGGCTTTCGACGAACTGCATCGCAGCCGAGTGTGCATCGAAGCCGGCAACCAGCGGCACGACCGCCGCAAGCCCCACCAGCGCGCCGACGAGCGCGATCAGCCGTGTACGGCGTGGATGATGGTCGGAACCGGCGCGCAGCAGGCACGCGCCGAACAGGATCGGAGCCCAGATGGCCAGGCTCAGGAAGGGGAAATCATGCATGTCAACAAGGCCTTGATGAAGTCGCGCACTGCATCGGGGACAGGCGAGACGAAAGGAACGAAATCAAATCGACAGATAGATTTCGTGAATCGCCAGTGTTGGCAAAATGTAAAGCGGCATCACCGGAAAACTTGACGCCGCTCAAACGCGATCGGGTTAACCAGCATAAGGCGATTGATTATTTTCTGCAGCGCAGCAGAGCATTGATTTTCGCCGTCATCCTATGACGCTGATTTTTATGAGTAATTTTTTGTATTGCCCGATCAGGCCGATCGTGAAAATCGACGCAGTGCCGCATTTTTGACGCCGGCAGGCCAATCCTGAGGGTCTAACCAAGCCGATTGGCGCGTGGCAATGCAGCGCGTGCACGCCCCTCGATTCTTACACCTATGCTTTCATTTTTATTTCATTCTGCTTTGCGCAGTGCAGGTCGAGCGAATGGCCGCTCCCCTCGCCCTTCATGCCGGCGCCCGCTATCGCTGATGACTCAGACGATCCCATATGCGCATCGTCACCGCGCGATAGTGGCCGTGTTGCGCGGGAAAATGGACGAAGCGGCTGTCGCGCGTGGCATAGACCGGCGACGACGCGAGCGTCATCGCATCGACGATATGGCGCGCATCGATCATGCCGGACTCCAGCAGCTCCACAAAGATCGCCTGTTGATCGCCGCCGCTCGCGTAGACCGACGAACGATCGCCGAAACCTTCGATGCGCACGCACATGCGCTCGACGAGTTCGCGCATCGGCGCCACGTTGCGCACGCCGATCATGCACGAGTTGATCGCCCATGCCGTGTGATCGGTACCGATCACGAAGTCGCGGCCGTCGATCGTGTCGTCGACTGGCCGACTCTGATCGATCGCCAGGATGTCAGCATCGACCCAGAACACGAACGCGTGATGCGGCAGATGTTCGCGAATCAGATGCAGCTTCGCCCAGTTCGCATCGATTCCGTCCGGCAGAAATGCGGGCGGTTCGCGATACGCGTGGTACGCGTAACCATGCCGCGTACAGTATCGAACGAAGTTCTCCTCGTGCAGATCGCCATAGCCCGCGATATGCGACGTATGCAGGCTCACGAACGCAATTCGCGCCTGCGGATTCACATGCCGCTCCGCATCGCGCGTTCTCTGCTGCGCGGCACGCCAGTCGTCCATTGCGTGCGGGCGATCGCCGCGCTGGTATCGCTCGGCATCGTCGACGAGCGCCTGCACATAGCGGAAGTCGTAATCGGCAGCCGGCACCCAGACGCCATCCACCTGCCGCCACTCGGGCGCCTGATGCGCGACGAGCGGCCGGGCACCCGCGATCGAATCGATCGCGAGCCCGTCGCTCCAGATCGTCTGGACCGATGCGAAATGACCGTTCGCGAGCGGCATGTCGAACGGCAGCGGCGAAAAGTGCTCCGCCAGCAGCGTCGCCTCGCACGCGTGCCGCCGCTCCGGAAGGTACATCGCCCATTTGCCCAGTTCGACCACCAGCTTGCGCAACTGCTCGCGCACGCCAGGCACGTTGCGAAAGATCATGCCGCTCGCGGCGGGCAGCGCCGACTTCGACGTCTGCGTCGTGACGATCGCGTCGTAGCCCTGTGCGACATCCTGCAGCGCCTGCGGGTCGAATACGACGGAGAACGGATCGAGCACGAGCAGCAATGCACCCGGCTCCATCGCGACGAGCTGCGCGACGATCGCGTGATATTTGTGCAGGACCGGCTGGCGCTCGCCATACACGTGCATGCCGTCGACCGTCACGTGTCGGTAGCCGTGCAGCTGCGCATAGCGCGCGTGGTTGTCGACAAGCCCGTCGACAGGCCGATGAGAAAGGACAGTCAGAACAGAATGCGGGCTGGCCAAGCGCATCACCTCGAGTCACAACGAACGATAGGCGATATGTAACCCACTATCGCCGTGCAAGTCGAGTACTCATTGCATGACCGGCCACCCCGCCCGACGGACGGATGGGATCCGGCCGCGTCGCGCATCCGGCGCGCGATAGCGCCGGAAAAAGAAAAAGCCCCGCAAGTCCTAGAACTTGCGGGGCTTTGTCACCGCTTTTGGCGGAGACGGAGGGATTCGAACCCTCGATCCAGGTTTTGGCCCAGATGCTCCCTTAGCAGGGGAGTGCCTTCGACCTCTCGGCCACGTCTCCCAAACTTTCGCTCGCACCAGGGAGGCAGTGCGACGAGAACGAAATAGTATAGGGTTTCGAACCGTACGTCAATTTCCGTGATGCATTTTCTTCAACGCATCACGAAAAATTCACGATGCCTGGTCGAGTTCGAATGCCTTGTGCAGCGCGCGGACGGCCAGCTCCATGTATTTCTCGTCGATCAGCACCGAAATCTTGATTTCGGACGTCGAGATCATCTGGATGTTGATGCCCTCTTCCGACAGCGTGCGGAACATCTTGCTCGCGACGCCCACGTGCGAACGCATGCCGACGCCGACGACCGACACCTTCGACACCTTCGGGTCGCCCTGCACGTACTCGGCGCTCACGTGACCCTTCACCTGGTTGGTGAGGATGTCCATCGCCTTCTGGTAGTCGCCACGGCCGACCGTGAACGTGAAGTCGGTCTTGCCCTGGACGCTCTGGTTCTGGATGATCATGTCGACGTCGACGTTCGCATCCGCGACCGGGCCAAGGATCTGATACGCGATGCCCGGCTTGTCGGGCACGCCCATCACAGCAATGCGTGCTTCGTCGCGCTGGAACGCGATGCCGGAAATGACTGCCTTTTCCATGGTCTCGTCTTCTTCAAAAGTAATCAGGGTGCCCGAGCGCATTTCTTCGTCGAGCGCAATCAGCGGATCGGTCAGGCTCGACAGCACACGCGTCTTCACCTGGTATTTGCCGGCGAATTCGACCGAGCGGATCTGCAGGACCTTCGAGCCGAGGCTGGCCATTTCCAGCATTTCCTCGAACGTCACGCGATCGAGGCGTCGCGCCTCTTCGACGACGCGCGGATCGGTCGTGTAGACGCCGTCGACGTCCGTATAAATCAGGCACTCTTCGGCACCCAGCGCAGCCGCGACCGCCACCGCCGACGTATCCGAGCCGCCACGGCCCAGCGTCGTGATGTGGCCGTCCGGATCGACGCCCTGGAAGCCCGTGATGATCACGACCTTGCCTGCATTCAGATCAGCCTTCACGCGCTCGTCATCGATCGAGTGAATGCGCGCTTTCGTAAACGCGCTGTCGGTCTTGATCGGCACTTGCCAGCCGGCGTAGCTCACGGCCTCGACGCCGATTTCCTGCAGCGCGATCGACAGCAGGCCGACGCTGACCTGCTCGCCGGTCGACGCGATCATGTCGAGCTCGCGCGGGCTCGGCTGGCTCGAAATCTCTTTCGCAAGACCGAGCAGACGGTTGGTTTCGCCGGACATCGCCGAAGGCACGACCACCATCTGGTGCCCGGCCTGATGCCATTTTGCGACGCGTTTCGCGACGTTCTTGATGCGCTCGACCGAGCCCATCGAAGTGCCGCCGTATTTGTGTACGATGAGTGCCATTGTCGTTCTGAACTGGAGGAGAAACCGCACGGGCGCGCTGGGCAGGCCGCGTAGCCGTTCGGTCACGCGGCTTGTGGCTGTGGACGGACGACGAGGGGGACGGCTGGGACGCAACACGCAAGCGTGACGGATTTTGCCCGGAAGGCCGATCAGGCCGCGCAAACCGGGTACGTCACGCGGAAAACCTGCACAAATCGCTCAAAAATCGAGCCGAGCAAACGTCCGAGCGTACCCGATAGAGGCCCGCTTGACAAGCCGCTCGCGGCGTCCGGGGCCGTTCCGGCGCTGTTTACCAAATGGTGAAAATGCGCGCGCCATCGCGCCATCGTCAGCCTGCCGCCATCATGCGATCAGCAGGTCCGGACGCCACTCGATCCGGCGCCACGCGCCATCATCGGACGCCCCACCGTCGGAGCCGACATCGCGGTTCACGCCAAGGCGCGGCACGTAGATCAGCGAATCACCGGCGAACAGCAACGGCACGTCGCGCTGCCAGGCGGGTACACCGCGCTCCTGGAACAGGTTCTTCAGCGTACGGCCCGGGCCGCCCGGCGACGTGCGCATCCGCTCGCCGCCC
>NZ_JAAGPG010000288.1:0-10560 GCF_017104665.1 Burkholderia sp. Se-20378
TCGCGAGGCACAGCCCGATCGCGAGCCCGATCTGCGGCAGGCTCGCATACAGCCCGCGCCGGTGCGGCGGCGCGTACTCGTACGCCATCAGCACCGCGCCGCCCCACTCGCCGCCGAGGCCGATGCCCTGCAGCACGCGCAGCGTCAGCAGCAGCACCGGCGCCCACATGCCGATCTGCGCGTAGGTCGGCAGGAATGCGACGCCGGCCGTCGACACGCCCATGATCAGCATCGTCAGGATCAGCGCGGACTTGCGCCCGACACGGTCGCCGAGATGGCCGAACAGCAAGCCGCCGAGCGGTCGCGTGACGAAGCCGACCGCGAACGTCGCATACGCGAGCATCGTCGACACGAACGCGTCGCCGGACGGAAAGTACTGCTTGTCGAACACGATGCCGGCGACCACGCCGTACAGGAAAAAGTCGTACCACTCGACGGTCGCGCCGATCACGCTGGCCGCGGCCACGCGTCGGACGACCCGGGAATCGATAGCCATGCGAGCTTCTCCAGGTAAGGATGCGCCGCAACCTGCCCCGGCGCCGTACCGGCGGGGGCATCGATGAACGCGCGGCGGCCGTCCGGGCGCAGGAGCACGGGCCACGCGGGTGGATGCGTGGCGACGCCCTATGCGAGCGCCTCGGCGGCCGGCGCGACGCTGCGGCCACGATCGGACGCGCGCGCGTCCTCGAGGATCATGTCGGACGCTTTCTCGGCGACCATCACGATCGGCACGTTGGTATTGCCCGATACGAGGGTCGGCATGATCGAGCAGTCGACCACGCGCAACCCGCGCGTGCCGTACACGCGCAGCCGCTCGTCGACGACCGCGAGCGGATCGCTCGCGACGCCCATTTTCGCGGTGCCGGACGGATGAAAGATCGTCTGCCCGTATTCCCGGCAGAACTCGAGCAGTTCGTCGTCCGTCTGCGCGTCCGCGCCCGGCCGCACCTCGCGCTTCATCAGCGACGCCATCGGCTCGGTGGCCGCGACACGTCGCGCGAAGCGTACGCCGGCCACCGTCGTGCGGCGGTCGCGCTCGGTGTCGAGATAGTTCGGCCGGATCGACGGCGCGTCGCGCGCATCGTCGGTGCGGATGCGCACGGTGCCGCGCGATTCGGGCCGCAGCTGGCAGATCGAATACGTGCAGCCGGGAAACGGATGCACGCTGCCGCCTGCCGAATCGGCCGACAGCGTCGAAAAATGGAACTGAATGTCGGGCGTCGCCGATTCGTCCGGCAACGCACGGCAGAACATCCCGCCCTGGTTGATGCCGATCGCGAGCGGGCCGCCGCGGAACAGCGCCCATTGCAGCCCCATCTTCGCGCGGCCGACCCATGAATGCAGTTCGTCATTGGTGGTGATCGGCTTCGTCACTTCGTAGATCAGACGAATCTGCAGATGGTCCTGCAGGTTCTCGCCGACGCCCGCGCGATCGGCGACGACCGGAATCCCGTGCCGGTCCAGCAGCGCGGCCGGCCCGACGCCCGACACCTGCAGCAGTTGCGGCGACTGCAGCGCGCCGGCCGCGAGAATCACCTCGCGCAGCGCACGCACCTCGTGAACCTTGCCATGCTGGACGTAGCGTACGCCAGACGCCTGCGCGCCGTCGAACAGCACCTTCAGCGCCTGCGCATCGGTTTCGACATGCAGGTTCGGCCGTCCGCGCGCGGGCTTCAGGTAGGCCACGGCCGTCGAGCAGCGCAGCCCGTTGCGCGTGGTGAGCTGGTAATAGCCGACGCCCTCCTGGTCACCCGTATTGAAATCGTCGACCGTGCGCACGCCGAGCTGGTTCGATGCGGCGACGAACGCATCGACGAGTTCGTGCCGCTGCCGGATCGCGGACGCCCACAGCGGGCCACCGGTACCGCGCGTCGGCCCTTCTCCGAGCGTGTTGTGTTCGAGCTTGCGGAAATACGGCAGGCAATCGCGCCAGCTCCAGCCGCGATTGCCGAGCGCGGCCCAGTGGTCGTAATCCTGCTGCTGCCCGCGCACGTAGATCAGCCCGTTGATCGAGCTGCAGCCGCCGAGCGTGCGGCCGCGCGGCCAGTACAGGCGGCGGTTGTGCATGTTCGGATCGGGATCGGTGTGGAAGCCCCAGTTGTACACGGGGTGGAACATCGTCTTGCCATAGCCGATCGGCACGTGGATCCACATGTATTTGTCGGCGGGGCCGGCTTCCAGCAGGCACACCGTGTGGCGGCCGCCGTCGGACAGCCGGTTGGCGAGGACGCAACCGGCCGATCCCGCGCCGACCACGACATAGTCGAAGCTGCGTGTCATTCCGTGTCTCCGTTCCGGGGTATTGGAAAAATCCGGTATGTTTTGTCCAAATTTATTGAGCACACGGAACGCATACAAGCCGATTTATTGTCCACGCCGCGAATGTGGTACAAAAACCGTTCAATTCGTTTCATTTCCATCGCACACACCATCCCGGGACGCACGCCGATCCCGACGGAGGAGACACATGCGCGAAACCGCCCCCGCGCCGCCCGATGGCGCGCCCGCCGACGACGCGCGCGTGCTGCGCGCCCTCGCGGTGCTCGAAGCGCTCGCGTCGGCCGGCCAGCCGTACACGCTGTCGCAGCTCGCCGCGCGGCTGCACATTCCAAAGGCGACGCTGCTGCGCCTGATCGAATCGCTCGAAACGCGCGGCTACGTGATCCACATGCCCGATTCGCGCGGCCACGACCGCGGCATCGCGCTCGGCCCGCGCGCCGCGCAGTTCGCGCTCGCGGCACTGTCGAACAACACGTTCACGCGCGGCTGCCGGTCGGTGCTGCGCTCGCTCGTCGACGTGCTCGGCGAAACCTGCAACCTCACCGCGCTCGACGGCGACACGGTGCTGTACGTCGAACGCGTCGAAACGACCGAGCCGTTGCGGCTCGAGATGCGGCCCGGCATGCGCGTGCCGCTGCATTGCACGGCGAGCGGCAAGCTGTTCCTGTCGCAGATGAATGCGCTGGAGCGCAACGCGATGCTCGCGCGGCTCACGCTGAAGAAGATGACCTACCGGACGCTGACCGATGCGCAGTTGCTCGCGGCCGAGCTCGACCGGCTCGCCGCGCGCGGCGTCGGGATCGACAACGAGGAATTCGTGCGCGGGATGGTGGCCGTCGCGGTGCCGGTGAAGGAGGCAGCCAGCGGCCGCGTGCTCGCGGCGCTCGCCGTGCATGCGCCGACCGCGCGCGCGACGCTCAACGATTTGCTGGAGAACGTGCCGAAGATGCGGGAAGCGGCGACGCGGTTGGCGCCGCTGCTGCATGCGGCGGATGGCGTGACGCAGGGTTGACGCAGCCGAGTGTGTTCATGCCGACGTTCGGTCACACGCTCAGGCGTTCACGCAGTCACCCGTTCACGCGAGGTGATAACGCAGCCAGAAAGTCTCGCGGCATGCGTTGTCGAACGTTATCCGCGTCGGGCCGATCGGTTGCGCATCCGGATGGCGGAGCACGTCGTAGTCGATCCAGCATTCCGCGCACAGCAGATCGGAAGGTGCGCGGTCCTGCTCGACCGAGCGGCGCACGATCGCGCCGTTGTCGAAGCGGTATTCGGTTTCGTCACGCGTGACCTCGACGTCGTCGTCGATCCAGCGGTCGTGCGACGTCGTGTGCGACACGATCGACACCGGGCCCGAGAGCCCGTGGATCGCGGCGACGTATGAAATGAGCTTGTCCATGGCGAGGCGGCAAGGAAACGAATGGCCGCATCGCGCAACGCATGCGGCGCGATGCAACCCGAGCGGCGAGTATAGCCGCGCCCCGAAGACCTTGCCGCCGGCGGGGTTTCGCGCGCCACGCGTCCAGCGCGAGCTACGCGAACGTCGCAACAAGCCCGTGCCCGGCCACGTGGGCGAATGCGTTCGCGAGATGCCGGTCAACCTATGCGAACAACGCGCGCACCGCGTCGACGTGGGGCGCGAGAAACACCGCGCTATCGGCCTTGCCGGTGAACACATCCGCCGCACCGTCCGCCATCACGAAACGCATGTCGTCGACACCCAGATAACCGAACAGCGTCCGCAGCCAGGGTTCGAGGAAGTTGCGTTGCGCCCGCTCCGCATCCGGCCCGTACCGCCATCCCGCCGCAATCACGAAGGTCGCGCGCCGCCCACCGAGCAACCCGCGCGGCCCGGACGGCGTCGTTTCAACGGTCTCCCCCTGCCTGACGATGTGGTCCAGCCAGAGCTTGAAGTTCGCGGACGGCCCCCAGTTGTGCATCGGCACGCCGATCACGTATTCGTCGGCATCGCGCAACTCGGTCGTGAACGTCGTCGACAAAGCCAGCATCTCGTTCTGCTGCGCGGTCCGCAGGTCCGGCGGCGTGAAGTTCGCCGCGATCCACGCCGCGTCGATCGGCGGCATCGCAATGCGACACAGATCACGCTCCACGACGCGCCCGTCGGGATGCGCATGCAGCCAGTTGCGCGCATACTCCTGCGTCAGTCGACGCGAAATGGACGCATCGCCCATCGGGCTCGAATCGATCTGCAATAACTTGAACATCGGAGTTCTCCGGTTGAAGGCGATCCGATGTTATTCAACCCAAAGGTTGATTGTCAACCTTGTGGTTGAATATAATTCCGTCATGAGTCTCTCCATGAATCCACACGATCGTTCGCCCGACAGGCTGGACGCCATCTTCAGCGCGCTTGCCGATCCGACCCGGCGGTCGATACTCGGGCGGCTGCGCGACGGCAGCCTGACCGTGGGCGAGCTGGCGGCACCTTACGACGTGAGCCTCAATGCGATCTCCAAGCACGTCAAGACGCTCGAGAAAGCGGGGCTGATCCGCCGCGAAATCCGGGGGCGCGAGCACACGTGCCAGCTCGACGCAGCGAATCTCGAGGAAGTACAGCGCTGGCTCGACCACTACACGGTGTTCTGGAGCGAGCGGCTTGACGCACTCGACCGGCATCTCGCCGCCAGGCGCAAGCAGAAGCCGCCCCGAGCATGAGCGCTCATGCGATCACGGTCCGCAAGCTGCTCCACGCGTCGCGCGACGAGGTGTTCGACGCGTGGCTCGACGCGGACGGGCTGTGCGCGTGGATGCTGCCCGGCACGATGAAGCATTGCGACGCGATGCTGGAACCGCGCGTCGGCGGACGCTTTCACATCTTCATGCGTTCGTCGCGCATCGAATACACGCACACCGGCGAATACCGGGTGCTGGACCGCCCGTCGAAGCTGGTATTCACGTGGCAGTCCTCGTACATGAACCAGCAGGAAACGCTCGTCACGGTCGATCTGTTCGACCGCGACGGCCTGTGCGAGCTCGTGCTGACGCATGAGCGCGTACCGTCCGAACTCGCGCCGAAAGGCGTATCGATCGGCTGGCGGCAGATGCTGGACAAGCTCGACGTGTCGCTGCGGGCCCGGGGCGACCGAACGATTGCGCGCCCCCGGGCCTGAACCGCGGCGCAGCCCCCTTCCCGCGCGCTACGCCTCCAGCGCGAGCAACGCGAACGTCGCGAGCCAGTGCTCGCCCATGTAGTCGCCGGCCACGTGCGCGAGTGCGCTCGCAAGATGCCGGTCGGCTGCCTCGAGCAGCTTCGCGCGGCGCGCATCGCCTTCCGGCAGCGCGCCGGCGAGCGCACGCTGGCACCACGCGCGGCTCAGGTTCAGCCCGTCGAGGTGCGCGATCTTGCCATCGCTGCGATCGCTGACCGTCGCCGGCTCGAACAGCGTCGCCGGCTCGCCGCGCGCGAGATCGGGCAGGAAACGCGCGAACCAGCCGTCGAATTCGGCGGCCGGCAGCACGCGCCGCATCAGCTCCGCCTCCATCAGCGCGGGCGACAGGAATTCGTCGCCCGACGGCTCCCACGCCTGGCACGCGACATCGTTCAGATGCCAGCGCTGCGCGGTATCGACGATCAGCGCCGCGAGCCCGTCGCGCTGCGTATCGCGTGCGAAATCGAGCGTCAGCGCCAGCGCGAACGCGGTGTTGAAGTGCGTGCCGACCCGCAGCGGATAGGTCGCTTTCGGCAGGAAGGTCTCGAAGCGCGACACGAACAGGTCGGTCAGCGGCGCCATCGTCTTCGCCCAGCGCGCGGCCTGCGGCATCGCCCCCTTCAGCGCGAGCCGTTCCAGCTGCGCCGACAGCGCGAGCAGCCACGCCCAGCCGTACGGACGCTCGAAACCGCTGTTGTGCGGCAGCGCGAGATACGCGCGCTCGCCGGCGACGTTCGCATCGGTGAAGTGCGCATCGACGATCGCGACGATGCGTTCGGCCTCCGGCAACGCCGGGTAGCGTTCGAGCACGCGCAGCACGAGCCAGTAGCCGTGCACGCACGAATGCCAGTCGTAGCTGCCGTAGAAGATCGGGTGAAGTGCGCGCGGCCCCTGCACGTCCTGCGGGCCGGCGAGCGAATGCGTGAGCTTGTTCGGATATTCGCGGGTCAGGTGCGCGAGCGCGAGCGACGCGAATTTCGAGGCGAGTTCGGGCGTGAGTCGGTCGGTCATGGGCATCTCGTCCATCGAGTCAGAAACGGAATACGAACGCATACATCAGCAGCGTGTTCACGGCGAGCAGCAGCACGGCTGTCGGCCACTGCGCCTTGATCACGCCATTCTTGTCCTTCAATTCGAGCAGCGCCGCGGGCACGATGTTGAAATTCGCGGCCATCGGCGTCATCAGCGTACCGCAGAAGCCGCTCAGCATCCCGATCGCGCCGACGATCGCCGGGTTGCCGTGGAACTGGTGGACGATCAGCGGCAGGCCGATGCCGGCCGTCATCACGGGGAACGCGGCGAAGCCGTTGCCCATGATCATCGTGAACAGCGCCATGCCGACCGTGTAGGCCGCGACCACCGCGAACGGCGAATCGATCGGCACCCACTCCTTCACGAGCCCCGACACCACGCCGCCGACGCCCGCGACCGCGAACAGCGCGCCGAGCGCCGCGAGCATCTGCGGCAGGATCGCGGCCCAGCCGACCGCGTCCATCGTGTGGCGTGCCTCCTTCACCGCATGCACGGGCGAATCGCGCAGCATCGCGAGCGCGACGGCGAACGCGACGAGCGTGCCGAGCACGAGCGAGATCAGCGTCACGCTTTTCTGGTCGACGAACGGCACGAGCTTCAGCGCGAACGTGCCGATCAGCGTGACGACCGGAATCAGCAGCGCGGGCAGGAACAGCTTGTTGCCGAAACGCTGCGCGAGTGTCTCGCGCCGCACGGCCGCGGCTTCCCCGGCTTCATCGGACTTGCCGCGCCCGAGCTTGCCCGAGCCGGCGATCACCGCGAGCGCGATCGCGAGACAGCCCGTCACGAAATGCGGCAGCAACTTGCCGAGCAGGAACGTGACCGCGTAGATCGCCCAGAACGCGAAATTGACGATGCGGCGCGGGTTCGTGCGGTCGGTCAGGTTGAAGAAGGCGAACGCGGCGAACATCAGCCCCGCGAGCGTGTACAGCGATTCGAGGCCGATCATCGCGCGCCCTCCTGCCCCACCAGGCCGAAGCCGCGCGTGAGCCGGCGGTCGAGCAGCGCGAGGCGCGTGCAGTGGATCAGGAGTGCGGCGATCGCCGTCGGGATCGCCCACACCGACAGGTGCAGCGGCTCGATGGAGATCCCGTTCTGCTCGAGAAAGCCCTTGATCAGCAGGATCGACTGGATCGCGATGAAGATGTCTTCACCGAAGAACACGGCGACGTTGTCGACGCTCGACGCATGCGCGCGGATCTGCTGGCGCACCGATTCGGGCAGCTCGCCATGCCGGTTGACGGCGGCGGCCTCGGCCATCGGCGCGATCAGCGGCCGCACCATCTGCGCATGGCCGCCGAGCGACGTGAGGCCGAGTGCGGCCGTCGCCTGGCGCAGCACGAAGTACAGCATCAGCACGCGGCCCGTGGTGGCCGCCTGCACGCGCGAGATCATCCGCTTCGCCTGCTCCTTGAGGCCGTTGCGCTCGAGCAGCGCGATCACCGGCAGCGTCAGCCAGATGAGCCCCATGTAGCGGTTTTCGGTGAACGCCTTGCCGAACGCGCTGATGATGTCGACGAGATTCAGCCCGCCCGCCAGCCCCGTCGCGAGCCCCGCGATCGTGACCACCAGCAGCGCATTGAAGCGCAGCGCAAAACCGATCACGACGATCGGCACCCCAATCAGCACCAGCATTGCTCCTCCTTGTATCGGACGCGCGGCGCCTTGGAATGCGCCGCCTGCCCGGTTTGGACCGGGCTCGGACGGCGCAATCTAACACGAGATTTTATCGATAAATAGTCGACAATTTGCTGCTTCGGGTAAACGTTGAAGCGTGCGAATACCGTGCCCGGGCCATGTGTCGGCGGTGTTTCATCCAAGGAATTGGGGGACGGTCGGCCGGTGCGAACGTGCCGGTTGCGGCATGCGCGCCCCTCGCTCCCGGGGTGGCGTGAGACAGGCCGCCGCGCGTGGCGAAGCCCCGGTGCGCCGACTAAACTGGAAAACATCGGCAACGGACGGGAGAGCCGCCATGATTGACGTATTCCAGACCATCGGCAGCCGCGCGTTCTCCGCTCATCTGGCGAAGGACGGAATGGTGACGCTGATGGAGCAACGCCATGAGGTCGATCGCGTGACGCTCGCGACCGCTTATGCCGCGCTCGTCGAGGAGTCCGAGCAGGAAACCGACCTGCTCGACGCGACGGTCGAAGGGATGATGCGCGCGCTGATCCAGGGGTACGCGCGCAGCCACTGACGGCGCGCCCGCCCCCCGTTGAAGCGGATGACGGGCCGGCGCGGGCGCTACGCGGCCGGTGTCCCGGCGCCCATGTCGAACCACCGGCCCGCGCGCAGTTGCCGGTAGTCGGCCTGCGTGAAGATCCTCAGCAGGTTCGCGACCGCGCCGTTGCTGGCGCGGTCGAGTTCCGTCATGAAGGCTTCGACGTCGTCGCGGCCGGCAAACAGGATCGTGCGAAAGTAGCGTTCGCGTTCCGCGTCGGACAGGTTCGTTGCGCTCAGCTGGTACGGATGGTGAAGCGCCGCGAACAGGAAGTAAAAGCGCTCGGCGTCGTCGCGCAGCACGCGCACCGCGTCCGGATCGACCGGAAAATCGCGGTAGAACGACGCGTGCCCGCTCTCGATATAGATCCGGTACAGCAAGCGGCCGTCGTGCTCGGTCACGATCGGCGCGTACGGGTCGCGGCTGACGAGTATCGTGTCGGGCGCGGTCATCGCGCGTGCCTCGCGGGCGGTTCCCCGCCGGTGCCGCGCCGCCGTGCCGACGGTGCCGCCTGATTGTCCTTCATGCTTCGTCTCTCCTGCATCGCTCGCTATTGCACGGTCAAATGCTCGCGCATCGTATCGAATTCCGGTTTGCTCGCGTCGAACCGGTCGACGGGCGCCGTATAGGACAGCCCGTACACGGTCGTCTCGCTCATCGTCGCGACGAGCGTCTGCCGGATCGCCGTCCCGTCCGCGCGCTGCATGTCGCAGGTCGTCGCAAGCCCCGGACGGCCGCCCAGCGACATCTGCCCGGCGGCCGTGCACTGCGCGGTCCAGCCGCGACTCCGGTAGCCTTCGACGATCGTGTGCTGCAGCGTGTCGAACTCGTGATCGAGGCGGGCCGCGCCGCGATCCGTCCGGACGATCCGCATCAGCGACATCACGGCGTCGGCCGTACCCGACGCGCCGCGTTTCACCGCGACGTCGTTTGAGCCGGGCAGCGTCTTGCCGGCGCGGGTGGCCGGCGCGGGACCTGGCGAAATTTCCCATCCCGACGGCCACGCAACGGTATCGGGCGCTCCGGCAAACGCCGTCGCCGCCCCGATGCACGACCATACGGAAATGACACGCACGGTCAGTCGAAAACGGGGCTTCTGGTTCATGTCGTTCGGCGGATTTCGCGCTGCGGAGGGCGGAAGGGTGCGATGGGCGCGTCATGATCGCATGGCGTACCGTCCGCCCGCCAGCGGCGACCGGCTTTCACGCGCCGTCCGGCGGCCGGCGGCGGCATCCGGACGCGTGTCGTCATAGAGGAAACGCACTGAAACGGCACAATGCGCAAATTTTTCGATTGCCGCCGCCCGCGCCGCATGACAGCATGCGGGCGTCGCCAACCGAAAAGAATGCCGTGCCGTCCGGCCGCCGATGCCGCCCGGCGGCGCCGTACAGGCAGCCCCTTCCATGAACCCGGCCCACCTCCAACATTACGAACCGACCGGAGAATTCCGCTTGTGAACATCGGCATCGTCAACGACCTCCCGCTTGCCGTCGAGGCGATGCGCCGCGCGATCGCGCGCCGGCCCGAGCACCGCGTGCTGTGGGTCGCGACCGACGGCGCGCAAGCCGTCGAGCTGTGCGCCGCGCAGCCGCCCGATGTCGTGCTGATGGACCTGATCATGCCGAAATTCGACGGGATCGAAGCAACGCGGCGGATCATGCGATCCGAACGACCGTGCGCGATCCTGATCGTGACGAGCTGCATCGGCGCGAATGCATGGCGCGTGTTCGAGGCGATGGGCGCCGGCGCGCTCGATGCGGTCGATACGCCGCGGCTCGGCGACGGCGCGGCCGGTGACACGACCCGCCTGCTGCTCGCGAAGATCGACCAGATCGGCCGCCTGCTCGACGCTCCCGG
>NZ_JAAGPG010000289.1:0-10645 GCF_017104665.1 Burkholderia sp. Se-20378
CAGCGTGGCCGTCGCCGCGCATAGCGCGCCGATGGCCGCGATACGGAGCGCGACGCTCATTGCAGCGCGCCCCAGCGTTCGGTCGCCGGTTCGGCCGACGCCCATTTCCACGCGGGGCCGTCGCGGCAGATCGTGGCGACGTAGAACGCCGATTGCGCGGCCTTGTCGGCCTTGGCGGGCGTGTCGACCGCGAACACGATTTCCTTGCAGTCGAGCGGGCCGACACTGATCATCCGGCTGACTGTCACGCGCCCCTGCTCGTCGTCCTCGATCGGGAACGAGTGGTGCGTCGACCACGGCGCGACGCCACCGACTTCGAGCGGGCCGGCGGCCTTCGCGATCTGTTCCTGTGTGTAACGGTGTGCGACGCGCTGCGTGTACTGGACGCCTGCGCGCGCGCCGGCGACGGCGCCGAGGCCGATGCCCGTCGCGACGGCGGCGTTGTTGGTGACCTTGGAGGCGATCGCGGCGCCCGCGATACCGGCGCCGGCTGTCGCGCCCTCGCTGTACAGCGAGTTGCAGCCGGACAGCAGTGCGGCCGTGGCGATCGCGGCCAGCACGACGCGCGCCGGCATGGCCCGGCGCGGCGATTCGAAACGAATGTTCATCCCTGAGTGCAAGTCCTGTCTGGGTGAGCGGCGTCGCATGCACGCCGTCATGCCGCGTCATTGTTTCGCAATTGTCATAGGGAAACTGCAAAGCTTTGACAAATCGCCGGACGGCAGGCTGCGCGTGTGCGCGCGGCGTCATTGTCGGACAGATGAATCTTGAGGGGTCGAAACGTTACAAATTGAAGGCAATTGTTACCTTGGCATGCAAGGAAGCGACCTAGACTTTTGAGTTATGGAATGTTTCTACACCGGCCTCGGGCCGCGCCGCATATGAGACACCCAGCCATGCGCCGTTCGAAACGGTTTTCGCCCCGGCCGCCTGAAGCAGGGGGCGACCGCCCGCGTCCGCAGACCGACGCACCGCCGGCACCGCCTGCCGGTGCGCCCGGCGAGCCGCCGTCCGACGGCGATCACAACCAGGGCGGCGCCCGCCCGGAAGGGCTCGACTATCAGCGGGATCTCGGCCAGGAGCAGGACGCCTGATGTCGTTGCCGCCGCATTCCGCCGCTGTCTTTCACACCTGCATTGCTCACGTCTGAATCGCCGCACGGCCGCCTTCGGGCAGCCGTGTCCGCCTTGGTGCGCGCCGCGCGCCAGCCAATCGAATCGAGGAGGGGAAGCCGCATGAGCAGATTGATCGTGGTATCGAACCGTGTCGCCGCCGGCGAGGACACGCGCCCGAGCGCGGGTGGCCTGGCGGTCGGCGTGATGGACGCGCTGAAGGAAACGGGCGGCGTCTGGTTCGGCTGGAACGGCGAGATCGTCGATGCACCCGACACCGAGCCCGCGATCCAGCGGGACGGCAACGTCACTTATGCGACGGTCGGGCTGACCCGGCGCGACTACGATCAGTACTACCGCGGCTTCTCGAACGCGACGCTGTGGCCCGTGTTCCATTACCGCGGCGATCTCGCGCGCTTCGACCGCCAGGAGTACGCGGGCTATCTGCGCGTGAACGCGATGCTCGCAAAGCAGCTTGCCGCCTTGCTGCGCCCCGACGACCTGATCTGGGTGCACGACTATCACCTGTTGCCGTTCGCGCATTACCTGCGCGAGCTCGGCGTGAAGAACCCGATCGGCTTCTTCCTGCACATTCCGTTTCCGTCGCCCGACATGCTGCGTCTCGTGCCGCCGCACGAGGAACTCGTGAAGTTCATGTGCGCGTACGACGTCGCGGGCTTCCAGACCGAGACCGACAAGCAGGCGTTCACCGACTACATCGAACGGCGCGGGATCGGCGCGGCGAGCGACGACGGAATGCTGCACGCGCATGGCCGCGTCGTGAAGGTCGCCGCCTATCCGATCGGCGTGCATCCCGACGCGATCGCGCAGGCGGCCGTCCAGTACAGCGCGCGCAAGCCGGTGAAGATGCTGCGTGAAGCGCTCGACGGCCGCAAGCTGGTGATGAGCGTCGACCGCCTCGACTACTCGAAGGGCCTCGTCGAGCGCTTCCAGTCGTTCGAGCGGATGCTCGCGAACGCGCCGGGCTGGCAGGGGCGCGTGTCGCTCCTGCAGATCGCGCCGCCGACGCGTTCCGACGTGAAGACCTATCAGGACATTCGCGAAACGCTCCAAGGCGAGGCTGGCCGCATCAACGGCCGCTTCTCGCAGCTCGACTGGACGCCGATCCAGTACCTGAACCGCAAGTACGAGCGCAACCTGCTGATGGCGTTCTTCCGGATGTCGCAGGTCGGCTACGTGACGCCGCTGCGCGACGGGATGAATCTCGTCGCGAAGGAGTACGTCGCATCGCAGGATCCGGCCGATCCGGGCGTGCTCGTGCTGTCGGAGTTCGCGGGCGCGGCGGCCGAGCTGACCGGCGCGCTCCTCGTCAATCCGTACGACCTGTCGCAGATGGCCGAGGCGCTCGAGCGCGCGCTGTCGATGCCGCTCGCGGAGCGGCAGGCGCGCCACGAGGAAAACCTCGCGCGGTTGCGCGTGAACGACCTGTCGGTCTGGCGCGACACGTTCGTTGCCGACTTGCGCAGTGTCGCGGCGGCCGCGTCGGTCACGCGGCGCGCGGGCCGGCGGGTTGCGCATGCGTGAGGTCGTGCAGGCGCCCGGCACTGAGGACGATGCGACCGAAGAAGCCACCCGGCGCTTCTTCGTCGTGACCGGTGGCCCGGGTTCGGGCAAGAGCACGTTGCTCGACGCGCTCGAAGGCGCCGGTTTCGCGCGCTCGCAGGAAGCCGGTCGCGGCGTGATTCGCGACCAGATGGCGATCGACGGCGAGGCGTTGCCATGGCGCGATCCGGCCGCGTTCGCCGAGCTGATGCTGAGCTGGGAGATGCGCTCGTACGATCTCGCACGCCACGCGCGGGGGCCCGTGTTCTTCGATCGAGGCGTACCGGACGTGGTCGGCTATCTACGGCTGACGGGGCTCGCGGTGCCCGCGCATGCGGAAGCCGCGGCCCGCCGTTTCCGCTATCACCGGCGCGTGTTCATCGCGCCGCCGTGGCCGGACATCTACGCGCAGGACACCGAGCGCCGGCAGGATTTCGCGGAAGCGGTGCGCACCTACGACGCGATGGTCGCGTGCTACACGTCATATGGCTACCGGCTGATCGAATTGCCGCGCGAGAACGTGCAGGCGCGCGTGCGCTTCGTGATGGACGCGCTCGACGCCGAATGACGCGCGGGGCTCAGGGCAGCGAGCGGTGGTGTCAGGTCGCGGTGTCCGGCCGAGGCGACGTGATGCGCAGCATGCTGACGACCGCGGCCACGGCCGCGAATGCCGCGGCGACATAGAGCGCAATCGTCGGCCCGCGATCGGGCACGAGCCCGAAAATCAAGGCGACGAGCGCGGCGCCGAGCGTCTGCCCGGTCAGCCGCGCGGTGCTCAGCATGCCGCCCGCGCCACCGCTGCGTTCGCGCGGCGCCGACGACAGCATCGCGCGGTTGTTCGGCGACTGGAACAACCCGAAGCCCGCACCGCACAGCGCCATCCGCCACACGATATCGACGGTGCCCGGGTGCGCGCCGATCGTCGCGAGCGACAGCAGCCCGGCCGCGAACAGTGCGAGCCCGATCCCGCCGAGGATGCCGGCCGAATAGCGATCCGACAGCACGCCCGCGAGCGGCGCGGCGAACACGATCACGAGCGGCCACGGCGTCATGTACAGGCCCGTCTCGACCTGCGAGAAGCCCAGCGAGTTCTGCAGCCAGAACGGCAGCGCGACGAACGCGAGCATCTGCGACGTGAATGACGCCATCGACGTATAGATCGACAGCGCGAACATCGGGATGCGCATCAGGTCGACGGGCAGCAGCGGGGCAGGTTGCGACAGCTGCCGTTTCACGAAGAAGTAGCCGACGACGAACGCGACGGCCAGTTCGGCCACGACGTACGCATGGCCTTCGCCGTGGCCGAGCCCGTCCACGGCCGTGATCAGCAGGCCGAACACGCACGCGTTCATCAGCGCGCTCGGGAAATCGTACGGCGCATCGTGCAGCGGGTTGGACGGCAGCGCGCGCAGGCTGCCGAATACCGCGGCGATGCCGATCGGCACGTTGACCGCGAACAGCCACGGCCACGATGCGAACGACAGGATCGCGGACGCGACCGTCGGCCCGATCGCCGACGACAGCGCCACCACCATCGCATTGATCGACAGCCCGCGCCCGAGCATCGACGACGGGTAGATCATCCGCACGAGCGCCGCGTTGACGCTCATGATGCCGGCCGCGCCGAAGCCCTGGATCACGCGCATCACGGCCAGCATCGGCAGCGAGCTGGCGAGCGCGCAGCCGAGCGACGCCGCGGTAAACAGCGCGAGCCCCGCGATGTAGATGCGGCGATAGCCGATGCGCTCGCCGAGCGACGCGAGCGGCAGCAGCGTGATCGTGACCGCGAGCTGGTACGCGTTGACGATCCAGATCGATGCGGCGTCGGATGCGTGCAGGTCGCGCGCGATCGTCGGCAGCGCGACGTTCGCGATGGCGCCGTCGAGCACCGCGAGCGTGATGCCAAGTGCGACGCAGACGATCGCCCAGTAGCGTTGCGGAAGCGGCAGGCCGGTATCGGCGTTCATGGCGGGAGCAGATGCGTGGTTGTCCGCGCTCCCGGTTGCCGGATGCGTGCGCAACCATGCGGAAGGGTGGAGGCGGCGATGAGCGGCCCGGCCGGCGCGACTGTACCGGAGCGGGGCCGGTCGAGTGTATCACCGGGCCGCATGGCGCGACGCCGACACTCAGCCTTCGAAGTCGAGGCCGCCGAGCCGCACGAGCGGGTCGGCCTGCGTGCGCGACAGGAGATCGATGTCGCGTGCGCCCTGCCACGCGCCCAGCTTTTTCGGCAGCGCGGCCAGGTAGTGTTCGAAGCGTTGCGGGCCGTCCGGCTCCATCAGCCGCTCGATTTCGTCGGTGTCCCAGGTCAGCTCGAGGTTCAGCGGATGGTCGAAGCCGCTGACATGCTCGTGCGGCGCGCTGCGGATCTGCACGCACGTCGGGTGCCCGTGGCCGCCATACGGGACGACGTCGGTCAGCACGTGATCGGCGAAGAAGGCGGCGATCGCCTGTGCGATGCGCGGGGCGAATTCCGTATCGAAACGGCGGGCGGTTTCGGGCTGCATGACGGCGTCTCCTGTATGCCGAAAATCGTAGCACGGCGACGGTGCATTTCGATGCGCGTGATACCGGTAATCGCGCGTTACCACTTGCTGCATCTATTACGGCCGCAAGCCGCCACAATGCATCGCATCCAGTACCACTTCGCGTGGGAGTCCATCATGAAAAAAATTGCCGCAGTGTGTGTCCTCGCCGGTTCGCTTGCCGTGGCAGGTCCGGCGTCCGCGCATGGCCGCGACGGTGGCGCCGTCATCGGCGCGTTGATCGGTGGCGCAGTGCTGGGCGCGATCGTGACGTCCGCGATGAATCCGCCCGTCGCGTATCAGGCGCCCGCGTACCAGGCACCGGCCTATCAGCCGCCGACGTACTACCAGGCGCCTGCGTACCAGCAGCCTGCGTATCCGACCTACCAGCAGGCGCAGTACCAGGACGACGGCCCGAACTATTGCTACGACCGCTACCAGCGCGCGTATGTGTGCGGTGCACCTGTGTCGGGCGGCTACGCGCAGCCGGCCGGCTGGTAAGCGCGCGGACGCGTGAGGTGTGAACGGTCGGCGCCGCCGCCGTTTGCTTCACCGCATCGGACGACAAAAGGCCCTCGCTTCGTGCGAGGGCCTTTGTCCTTTACGCGACCGTCCGTTCAACTGCGTGACGCGTCGGCCGTCGGCGGGCCGTGCGCGGATACAAACGGTTGCAAATGCGCGTCAGTGGCGATGGCCACCGCCGCCACCGTTCCAGTCGCCACCGCGGTGTCCGCCGCCGCGGCCCCAGCCGTTGCCGCGGTTGCCACGATCGCCGTCCCAGCGATGGTAATCGCGCCGGTCGCGATCCCAGTCGCGTCCGCCGCCACCCCCCCAGATATTGACCGTGCCGTACACCGGCGACGGGGCGTACGCGTAGCCAGGATCGGAATAGTAGGGCTGCCCGTAGCCGTATCCGGCGTCCGGGGCGACGACGCAGCCGGCCAGCAGGGTGGCGACGCCGGCGGCAGCAATGAGCTTCAGCATGATGTTCTCCGTTGGTTCCCCTATAAGTACCGCGCAAGGGGATTGCCAGCTGTTTGCAATTGTGTCGTCAAATTACAGCGCCGTAAGGTCTTGCGACGAAAGTGTTAGCATCCGAGGCTCATTTGTTTTTCAGGAGTACATCGATGAAATTCGCGATCCGGGCCGCACTGGCCGCCTTCTGCGTGACGACTGCCGCCGCCTGCGTGGCCGGGCCTGCCTCGGCGCCTGCCGTGCCGGCCGAGTCGATCAAGATGTTTCCGCAGGCAGCGGCCGGCCAGCAGCGCGTCGTGATCGCGCTGCCAGCGCTCGAGAACGAAGGCGACGCGCGCGTCGAGCTGATGATCGGCAAGACGCTGCAGACCGACTGCAACCAGCAGTGGTTCGGCGGCGAACTGACCGCCGAGGACGTGAAGGGCTGGGGCTATACGTACTACCAGCTCGCCGACGTGAAGGGGCCGGCATCGACGCTGATGGCATGCCCGGGACAGGCGCCGCAGCAACGGTTCGTGCAGGTGCGCGGCGACGGCCAATTGCTGCGCTACAACAGCCGCCTGCCGCTCGTCGTCTATGTGCCGGACGGCTTCGAGGTGCGCTATCGCGTGTGGCATGCGTCGAAGGACGTGCAGCACGCGGCGAAGCAGTAACGATACGGTGCGGCGGTGGCGTCCTGCCGCTACGCGCCGCCCGTACCGACGAGCGTTGGCCATGCGGCCAGCGCGGCTTGCGCGACGGCCTCCAGATCGCGACGGCTCGCACCGTCGCGCGCCTGGATCGACATCCCCTGCTGGACCGTGACGTAGTACCGCGCGATCGCGTCGAGGTTCGCTTGTGCGGCGATCTCCCCGGTCGCGACACCCTGCTTGAGGCGCTCGCGCAGGTTCTCGACCGTGCGCTCGCGCATCGCGATCAGTGTTTGCCGGACCGTATCGGAACGCTCGGCCGGGTGCAGTGCAGACAGCACGATCAGGCAGCCTGCCGGCTTCGACCGCCGCGTGAACACGCGTGCGGTATCCATCAGGTAGTTCCGCACGGCGTCGTGCGCGCTGCCGGCCTGTTCGACGCCACTCCAGATTTCCCGTCCTTCCGTTGCGCCGTAGTGCTCGAGCGCCTGCCGGAACAACGCTTCCTTGCTGCCGAACGCCGCATACAGGCTCGGCGACGCGATGCCCATCGCGGCCGTCAGGTCGGTCATCGACGCGCCTTCGTAGCCGAGGCGCCAGAACACCTCCATCGCGCGATCCAGCGCCGCTTCCTTGTCGAAGCTTCTCGGTCGGCCCCGTTCAGCCATTGCGTCCGTTCCTTCGTCGATATCTGTATCGATCGATAAATTAAATCAATTGACTGTGTCGCGCAACTTGCCACATTCTGTGTCGGTCGTTACATAAATGAGGAAAGGAACCGACATGAACCGGCTTCAGGGCAAGCGTGCACTCATCACGGGCGGCAGCCGCGGCATCGGTGCGGCGATTGCGAAACGGCTGGCGGCCGATGGCGCGGACGTTGCGATTACCTACGAGAAATCGGCCGAGCGGGCGCAGGCCGTCGTCGCCGGCATCGAGGCGCTGGGCCGCCGTGCCGTCGCGATCCAGGCCGACAGCGCCGATCCGGTGGCCGTGCGCGACGCGGTCGATCGTGCCGCGGAGGCGTTCGGCGGCCTCGACATTCTCGTCAACAACGCGGGGATTTTCCGCGCTGGCGCGCTGGACGACCTCACGCTCGACGATATCGACGCAACGTTGAACGTGAACGTGCGCGCGGTCATCGTCGCGTCGCAGGCGGCGGCGCGGCATCTCGGGGAGGGCGGACGCATCGTGTCGACCGGCAGCTGCCTCGCGACGCGCGTGCCCGATGCGGGGATGAGCCTCTATGCGGCGAGCAAGGCCGCGCTGATCGGCTGGACGCAGGGGCTCGCGCGCGATCTCGGTTCGCGCGGCATCACGGTCAACATCGTGCATCCGGGGTCGACGGACACCGACATGAACCCGGCCGACGGCGAGCATGCCGGTGCGCAGCGCTCGCGGATGGCGATCCCGCAGTACGGCAAGGCCGACGACGTGGCGGCACTCGTCGCGTTCGTGGTCGGGCCGGAAGGGCGGTCGATCAACGGGACCGGGTTGACGATCGATGGTGGCGCGAACGCGTGAGTGTGTGAATGCCGACGCCCGGCGTGATTTTTCGACCGGGCGGTGTTGCGTTCGTTATCGGCAGCCGAGCCGGTGATGCTCGGTTTCGAGATCGGCGCGCTTGTCGTAAGCGCGCAGCTCGTTGCGCGGCTTGCCGTCCGGGCCCATCCCGCGCACGACCTTCTGACCGCGATCGGGGGCGTGCGTGACGGCGTCGATGCCGGCGGCCAGTTCACGGCAGCGTGAGTCGGGGGAGGGGGTTTCCGCGTGGGGTGCTGCCGCGTTCGTGATGTTGGCGATGCCGGGGCTGACATAGCGCTGCTTCGCGGGAGCTGTGACGGTGTCGGCGGCGGTAGCCGTGCCGGTCATCGCTGAAAGCGCGGCGAGTGCCGCGATCGCTCGAATCATTGCGGGAGTCCGGATGCTGAAGAAGGTTCGGAATTCTACGCAATGTGTGGCGCAGGGCCGCGGCGATCGGGCGGGATGCGATCGTGTGTCGCAGGGGATGCTTGGGGCTGAATGTTCTGTGATTCGTGTGCAGTGCAGCCCGTCAGTGCACACGGCGCAGTACATGCGGAAAGCAAGAAGCCCGCTTGCTTTCGCAGAGCGGGCTTCGATATTGGTTGCGGGGGTAGGATTTGAACCTACGACCTTCGGGTTATGAGCCCGACGAGCTGCCAGACTGCTCCACCCCGCGGCGCGAAGTGTACTAGGGCTGATGTGGAGAGTCAACGATCTTTGATCGCGAGTCGAACGGAACCCTCGGTTTGCCGAGTGCGACGATTTGATTTGGCGTGTGCGTTGAATGCTGACGCTTCCCGATCAGCTTCGACGTGAGGCGCGTTTCGTCGCCGACGTTGCGGTACTTGATCGTGGGAAAGTGGATGAGGCCATGAGGATGGCTGGTCCCCGACAGAATTCATGTCTAGATAGTGCGTGGAGATGTTGGGGGATATCGGGGGATTTGTACCCCCAAAAATACCCCCGAACGATAGATGATTGGATGTCGGTCTGTCGGCAGCCTGATCGATATCGAGTGCCTATGATGAACGAATACGAAGTCGAAATCGTGCAAGGCAAACTGGACGTTGCTCTGTTCCATCTCTATCAGGCGCGTCGGTGCCATGTACGTGATCAACATTTGCCGCCAGCTGTGCAGATGCTTGAGGAAGTGAAGGAACTGCTCGAGGGGCGGCGTCTAGACGGCGGTGCGTGAAGGCGTTCGACCGTTGCCTGACGGGATCAGGCGTACGCGGTGCTGAGGGTGCGGGAACACCGACTAGCACCTGACCACTAACCTTTAGTGGAGGTTGTCGTGGCTAATGCGAACTCTACTGAGCTTGCCTGGCTGCCTGATTTTCATCCGACGACAAAGCAACTTCGTCGATGGGACAGGCAGGACCGAGCGCAGGCCGCCTTTAATGTGACCTACTGGCAAGTTGTGGAGGACAGGCGCCTACCAGATGGGCGCCGGTATCTTGGCGTTCCGTTATCGTCGATGCTTGCGACAAAGCAAGCCTGTCGAAAAGCCTACGCCGAGATCAAGGGCAAGCATCCGCGTGCTTATCGAGTGCGCGGAACGTTCTTTTTCCATTGGGATGAGCCGAAGGATCTCGCGGCGCGCCAACGGGCACTGTGTGAGGTCCGGCACAACGCCGTCTGACAGATAGTCTAAACAGCTTCGCCCCTGCCTAGTTCGACGGAGCGAAAAGCCGGACACCTTCACCGGCCTGGCAGGGGCTTCCAATTGAGGGCTTGCTCATGAAGGGCGCCAATGCGACCGCGGAAGCAACTGTCGGAGCAGCAGGCTTTGAACGCAACGAAAAAGCCCCTGGACCGACCGGGGAACCTTATACAAGTGCAGCGAGTGGGGGCGCACGAGCTCATTAGCCGGTTTGTGCCAAGCCTCGACCCATCGGTAACGGCATTTCCTCAGCCGGAAACCGAAACGCATATTCGCGACCTATACGCGGCTGATGGGCATTTGGAGTCGCTAGCTGCATTCAATGATGTTGAGTTGGCTGCGTTCTATCGTTATGCGCAGACTGGTATCAAGGATGGTAAGCCCGTGACATTGGGAGATCGAAGCGAGTTCGAGCGCAACGTGCAGGAATACATGGAGGCACTCCCCGTCGATACACCGCAGCAGATCAGAGGTATCGTTCTCAATATCATCATTGATCTACACCAGAAATATGCTGCAGATGCGGTTGGAGCAGCCCCCTGAAACGCCGGACACAGTCACCCACTTACAATAACGGGTAGGCATAAGACTGTGTTTTTGACTAATACCAGGCAGGAAGTGATGGAAGTGTTGACGGGCCCGGAGCGCCGGCGG